>CANRPV010000020.1 GCA_947632575.1 uncultured Eggerthellaceae bacterium
AGGATCGATCTCGCTGCAAATGCAACGCCCAACGCGAAGAAGCCCATCAAAGTTGAGCCTTTCTCGCCAACGCCTGAGCTGAATCCAGCATCGTGGTCTTTGACTCTCGAGAAAGCGGATCCCAGGCCGGTAGTGGTGGGCACGGGACCCGCGGGGCTTTTCGCGGCCTGGTATCTGGCATCAGCCGGCTTAAATCCCCTGGTCATTGAGCAAGGGGAGCCCCTTGATCGGAGACGCAAGACAGTAGAGCGTTTTCAAAGTGGTGGTGCGCTCAATCCCTACTGCAATATTCAATTTGGCGAAGGGGGAGCGGGCACGTTTTCCGATGGAAAGCTCACCACCGGTATCAAGGACGTTTATCTTCGCGATGTTTTGCGACTGTTCGTCCGCTGTGGTGCTCCCGAGGAGATTCTGTGGCAGGCCGCCCCTCATATCGGTACCGATCGGCTCGTCGGAGTCTTGAAGGGTTTGCGCGGTCTTATCGAGGACGCCGGAGGGGAGTTTCTCTTCAACACCAAATTGGTGGATATCACCTTTGAGGGCGGATGCGTAAGCGGCATCGTAACGGCGCCCATCGAAGAGGGAGTTATCCAATCTAGCAGAGACAAAAGGGAAGTTAAGCGGCTGGTGTTGGCTTGTGGGCATTCGGCTCGCGATGTCTTTTCGCTGCTTCGAGATAAAACGATTCCTCTTGAGCCTAAGGCCTTTTCGGTGGGTGTGCGTATCGAGCATCCCCAAGCTTTTATCAATGAGGCTTGCTACGGCGCTGCGGCAAGTCATCCAGCTCTCGGGGCCGCTCCCTATAAACTGGCGGTTCATACCAAACGTGGTCGAGGTGTGTACAGTTTCTGTATGTGCCCTGGTGGGGAAGTGGTGGCTGCCGCAAGCGAGGCCGGTGGCGTGTGTGTCAACGGCATGAGCCGTTTTGCCCGCGATGGAGAAAACGCCAACAGCGCATTGCTGGTATCCGTCTATCCTCAGGATTTTGGGGATGATGACGTTTTAGCTGGCGTCGCGTTCCAGCGCGCTTTGGAGGCAAAGGCCTATGAGGTCGCCCGCGCTAAAAGTGGTCTTCCCTACACGGCGCCGGTCAGCACCCTCAAAGACTTTCTGCACCACGATGTGGGAACACCCTCTTGTTGGGTAAAGCCCAGCTACCCTCGAACCATAGCATGGTGTGACTTGAGGACGATCCTGCCGGATTTTGTTTGTGAGGCTTACGAAGAGGCATTTCCTCTTCTAGATGCGAAACTTAAAGGCTTTGCTCATCCAGAGGCGGTACTCACGGGAGTAGAAAGTCGCTCCTCTTCGCCGCTTCGAATTATGCGTCATGACGATTATCAAGCCCACCTCGAAAAGGAGATTCCGTCGGGCCTTTATCCTTGTGGGGAGGGTGCGGGTTATGCCGGCGGTATCATGAGTTCAGCCGTTGATGGACTGCGAGTGGCAGAAGCTCTGGTCAGGTCGCAAGCGCAGTTGATGGCGTAGTTCACACTAATAGGCTTAGTAACGCGGACAAACCGAGTAGCGCGGACAAAGCGAGAAGAGCTGTGAGGATGCAGGGGATAAACACGAACCTAGAGAGCGCTCTGGATGCACTTCGCGCAGGTGAACCCATAATCATTCCCACTGACACGGTCTACGGGCTCGCTTTGGCTCCCGCGTATGCCTCCTCACCGGAAGTGCTTTTTCGGCTGAAGGATCGCCCATTTGATAAACCTCTCCCTTGGTTGGTACAGGGCAAAGAAGCGCTTGCTGTCTATGGATGGGATCTGAGTGCTTATGCTTATAGCTTAGCTGAACGCTTTTGGCCAGGTCCGCTCACACTTATCGTCAAGGCTAGTTTGCAGGTGCCAGAGCATTATCGTTCAATCCAGGGAACCATCGGGTTGCGCCACGCTAAGCATCCCATGGTACAGGCGCTTCTTGAAGCGCTGGGCAGTCCTCTTGCCGTCACCTCTGCTAATCGTTCGGGAAGACCAGCGACCTCCTCCTTCGATAAACTCGATGAGGTGCTGGTTTCAAATGTCGCCGCAGCCTTGCAAGACGATAGTCGCTCCGGTGGTCTCGCCTCTACGGTGATAGATGCTACGTCAGTCGAACCCGCAGTTTTGCGCCAAGGACCTTTGAGTTTGTCGGATCTGTGAGCCATCCCGCTTGTGGCGTCGCCATGATACACTGATTTTTAGATTTCTCCGGCGGCCTGAAAGTAAGGAGTGGAAGTGCGCGTAAGCATCGCTAGCGATCATGCTGGATTCGAGCAGAAACAAGCTTTGGTGAGTTATCTGAATGAAGCGGGCTATGAGGTGATCGACCGAGGCCCGGCAAGCGATGATCGGGTGGACTATCCAGACTTCGCCCAGGTGGTTGCTCAAGATATCGTGGCGGGAGATGCCGATCGTGGGGTTTTGGTCTGCGGCACTGGCATCGGAATGGCTATTGCCGCCAACAAGATAGACGGCATCCGTGCGGCCAATGTGGTTACGCCGAACTTTGCGGCGCTGGCCCGGGAGCATAACGATGCCAACATCGTCACGGTTTCAGGCCGCTTTACCGATTTGGAGACCAACGAAGCGATCCTCGACGCGTTTCTCACCACTGAGTTCGGTGGTGGCAGACATGCGGGTAGGGTGGCTAAGATTGAGGCTTTGGAAAGGAATTAACGATGGCATTAAGTCAGCTGGCAGAACATGATCCGCAGATCGCCGAGATACTTCAGGCTGAGTTATTCCGTGAGCGCCATACCATAGAGTTGATCGCATCCGAGAATTTCACCTCTCGGGCTGTGATGGAAGCGGTGGGAAGCGTTCTTACCAACAAATACGCCGAGGGTTATCCCCATAAGCGCTATTACGGTGGTTGCGAGAAGGTGGATTTGGTCGAAGAGGTGGCTTGCCAGAGGGCATGCGAGCTCTATCATTGTAACTTCGCTAACGTCCAACCTCATTCGGGTTCGAATGCGAACTATGCCGCTTATGCGGCTGTTATCGAGCCGGGGGATACGGTTCTCGGGCTGAGTTTGGATCATGGCGGTCATCTTACCCACGGCTCGCCCGTGAATTTCTCAGGTCTGCTCTACAACATCGTCGCCTATGGACTCGACGCTGAGACGGAGACCATCGACTATGACGAGATGGAGCGCTTGGCCAAAGAGCACAGGCCGAAACTTATCGTGGGCGGCGCCTCGGCCTATCCTCGCATCATAGACTTTGAGCGCATGCGTGCCATCGCCGATGAAGTGGGAGCTTATCTTCTCATCGATATGGCCCATATCGCCGGTTTGGTGGCGGTGGGACTCCATCCAAGCCCCTTGCCTTATGCCCATATCGTCACCTCCACCACCCACAAAACGCTGCGCGGACCGCGTGGTGGACTCATCCTCACCAATGATGAGGAGTTGGCGAAGAAAATCAACAAGGCGGTGTTTCCGGGGACTCAGGGCGGCCCGCTCATGCATGTCATCGCCGGCAAGGCCGTGGCCTTCGGAGAAGCGCTCAAACCTGAGTACCGTGACTACATGGTTCAGGTGGTCGAAAACGCCAAAGCCTTAGGCGAGGCGATGGAGGAGGGCGGCCTGCGCCTGGTGTCGGGTGGAACCGATAACCATCTTTGCCTCGTGGATCTCACCGCGGCCGGTGTCACCGGCAAAGAGGCCGAGGCCTTGCTCGAGACCGTAGGCATCACCGTCAACAAGAACTCGATTCCGAATGAGACGCGTTCACCGTTTGTGACAAGCGGTATTCGCGTGGGATCGCCGGCGGCCACAACACGCGGCCTTAAGGCGGATGATTTCCGTCTCGTGGGCTCTTGTATCGCCCGCACGGTGTTTGGGGCTGATGATCCTGAGGAACTTAAGGCGGTAGCGGAGGATATCGATGGACTCATCGAGGCCTATCCGCTCTATCCCGGCTTGCAATACGCCTAAGCTGCCAAGCGGGCTTGTGGTTCGCCGGCGCTTATACGATATCAATCGAACAACCGCCTAACAGGCTATCTAGTAAAAAGCTTTGCCCCTACATGAACCGAGGTGAGCATGGAGTCTTACATCGATAAACGTCCTAGCTGGGATCAGTACTTCATGAAGTTGGCCAATGAGGTGGCAACGCGAACCACCTGTTTGAGGCGAGCAGTCGGCGCCGTAGTAGTTAAAGATCGACGCATCCTCGCGACGGGCTATAACGGGGTGCCTTCAGGTCTTGCCCATTGTGCGGTAACCGGTTGTCTGCGGCAGGAACTCGGTGTGCCTTCGGGCCAGCGTCATGAAATTTGCCGCGGCCTTCACGCTGAGCAGAATGCCATCATTCAAGCGGCTCGCTACGGCATCAATATCGACGGCGCGAGCATCTACATCAACACACAGCCGTGCGTGGTGTGCGCAAAGATGCTTATCAATGCCGGAATTCGTGAAATCATTTATCAGAATCCCTATCCCGATGAGCTCGCTATGGCCATGCTTCAGGAATCTGGAATTACCCTTCGAGTCTTCGACGAGCCCCTAGACTAACCATTGCCGCTGTTCTTCTTTTTACTCCACCTACTATTTTCTCTTGGAGGAATGGGAAAATTTCGTTATCATAAGCATGGTTTTACAGGAGGAGAAAGCATCGCAATAAGCGGAAGAGGCGTATGGTTCTAGCCATTTTGTCGGGGATTGCTGCCGGCATCGTAAGTTTTTTGCCCCTCTCACTCGGTTTGTGGCTAGCAAAACGTCATCCGGCGCTGGGATATTCCCGGTTTCTTTTCGTGACAGTGGCGGGATTTATCGTATCCCTGGCCATACTGATCTGTTTCGTATTCATTTGCAATGCTCTAGCCAGCGAACTGCTTATGCCGTTCGCTTTTGCCATGGTCGGAGGCCTTTGCGTATCGGCTCTCGGCTTTGGCATTTATCGTTACTTTGGCGGTAACAAGGGGTAGGGAGGATAGCCCGTGGAGGCCATTGAAGCGCTGAAGGAGCATGTAGCTCATCTGCCATCCAGCTTAGGATCGAAATACATCTTGGGCAACAGTGATTTTGGCATGACCAATTACGTGTTCTGGATGTGTATCGTTTTCGTCATCGTACTCGTCATTGTTCTTAGTGTCTCAAAGCGTCTTACTCTTATTCCTACTAACAAGTTCGTGAACACCGTCGAATATGGTTACGAATTTGTTCGCAATCAGATCGGTGAGGGTGTTATCGGTCATGGTTACAAGACCCACATTCCTTTCTTAGCGACGCTTTTCTTCTTCATCCTCGTCTCTAACTTCGTGGGCTTGATACCTGGCTGCAAGACACCGACCGGAACGCTTTCTATCACGATGTCGTTGGCGGCCGTTTCGTTTGTGTACTTCAACTTCTACGGCTTTAAGGTCAAAGGTGGTCTCGGCTATATCAAGTCGCTGGCTCCCCATGGCTTGCCCGTGGTCATCGCGCCAATTGTCGCTTTCCTCGAAGTGATCTCCATCTGCATCCGTTGGCTCACGCTGTCGATCCGACTTTATGCCAACATGTTCGCCGGCCACATGGTCTTGGGTGTGTTCTCTCTGGCTGCTGGCATCTTTATGATGACGGGCATCGAAATGGTGCAACCGCTGGTGTCAAGTATCAGCGTGGCTTGGGTGCTGCTTTTGATCTGCATGTACGCTCTTGAGACTTTGGTGGCGTTCATGCAGGCTTACGTATTCACGATCTTGAGTTCCGTCTACATCATGTTGGCGGTCTCCGAGCACTAAAGGCGTGAACTTAAAGAAACAGCCGAGACGATCGGCGGGAGCGATTAGCTGATACGATCGGCGGGAACGTAAAGAAGGGTATTTCCGGCATAAAGAGCCGGTGATCCATAGAAACGAATAGTTTTTGGGTATCGGGCTCAAAAACGCAAAAAAAGGAGGAAATAATGGGAACTCTCGGATATGCAATCGGCGCATTTGCACCTGCTTTCGCAATCGCCATCTGCTGCTACGCAGCTTGCATGGGCAGTGCGCGTCAGCCTGAAATCGCCGGCCGTCTGTTCACTAACTTCATCATTGGCGCTGCTTTCGCCGAAGCTTTGGGCCTTATCGGCTTTGTTGCCCTGTTCGTCGCGTAGCTCCTGTTCGGTTTACTGAAAATCAAGCCCTTGAGGCAAAAAGGAGGTACGCACGTGAAGGCAAGAGCGAAAACGCTCCTAGCGATGAGCGCGTCAGCTATGGCGCTCAATGCTGCTTTTCCTGTGCTAGCCTTTGCTGCTGAAGAAGGGGAAAAGACGGGCATAGCATTTCTGTTACCGGATATGCTCGAATTTATCCCCATGCTTATCGCCTTCATCGTCCTTTGGGTGGTTTTGGCGAAATTCGGTTGGCCGATGTTTGCGGGCATGCTGGAGAAACGCGAGAACACGATTCGTGAAGCGTTACAGAAGTCCGAAGAAGCTCAAATCGAAAGCGAGCGCGTTCTTGGCGAATATCGTAAGCAACTGGCTGATGCGAAAGCGGAAGCTCAGTCCATTATCGCCGATGCGCGTTCGACAGCTGAAGCCATCAAAGCCGATATGACCAGTAAGGCTCAGGCTGAGGCAGCGGACATGATCGAAAAGGCCAAAGTCGCCATCCGTGTGGAAAAGGAACAGGCTATTTCCGATCTCCAAGGCTCTGTCGCTGATATTTCTGTAGCCGTCGCCGGGCGTTTAATCGGCGAAGATCTTACAGAAGAGCAGCATCGCAAGATCATAGAGCGCTACGTGGTCGAGGCGGGGAGTCTCAATGGCTAGTAGTCGTCTCATCGCCAAAGAAGCAGCTGAGGTATATGCCGGTGTGTTGACTGACGCCGCGCTCAGCAGTGGCGGCCAGGAAGCCGTCATTAAGGTGCGCAGCCAGTTAGACGATGTCGTCGGTGTCATGTATGTGGACATGGATCTCGAAGCGGCTCTGTCAGATTCTCAGTTGAGTCCAGAGCAGCGGCGCAGCCTCGCCCAAGCTGTATTCGCCGGGTGTGACCCGGCTTTCAGCGAGGTGCTGGCTTTCATGGCCGAGCATGGCGATTTCAGCCTGCTTCCGCGGGTCAAGCCCGCTATGGACGATGCCATTGAGGAAAAGCTCAATCTCGTTGTGGCCGATGTGACGACGGCCGTTCCCCTCGATGACCATTTGCGTCAAGTAATTACCAACAAAGTCGAAACCGATCTGGGCAAAAACGTCGTTTTGAATGAGCGCGTCGATAAGTCCATTTTGGGCGGCATTATTTTGAGCGTTCGCGGCTGGCGTATGGATGCCAGCATGGTTTCTCAGCTGAACTACGCCCGCGGCGTGCTCGGAGAAACACCGGATGGAGGTGAAAGCTAGTGACTGAAATCACCGCTCAGTCGATTGATGAGGTACTGCGCAAGCAGCTCGACGCCATCAGCATGAGCGTTGAGACCAAGGAAGTGGGTACGGTTATCCAAGTCGGTGACGGTATCGCCCGCGTCGAGGGTCTTCGCGATGCTATGGCTGGTGAGCTTCTTGAGTTTTTGGGTGAGGGCGGCAAGACCGTCTATGGCCTCGCGCAAAACCTCGAGGAGGAGGAAATCGGCGCCGTATTGCTCGGTGATGTCACGGCAATCAAGGAAAATGACCAGGTGCACACCACCGGCCGCATCATCGAGGTTCCGGCGGGTCGAGCTCTCCTCGGTCGCGTCGTGAATCCTTTGGGCATGCCTATCGACGGCAAAGGCCCCATTAAAACAGACGCCACACGCCCTGTTGAGTTTAAGGCTCCTGGCGTGGTTTCTCGTCAACCGGTTTTCGAGCCGGTTCAGACCGGTATCTTGGCCATCGACTCGATGATTCCTATCGGTCGTGGTCAGCGCGAGCTTATCATCGGCGACCGCCAGACTGGTAAGACCGCTATCGCTGTTGACGCCATCATCAACCAAAAAGATACGGACATCATCTGCATCTATGTAGCCATTGGTCAAAAGGCTTCGACGGTTGCCGGTGTCGTGGAGACTTTGGAGCGCTACGGTGCCATGGATAAGACCATCGTGGTCAGCGCTTCTGCTTCAGATTCCGCACCGCTGCAGTACATCGCTCCCATGGCTGGCGCTGCTATGGGCGAGTACTTCGTCTATAACGGTGAGAATGGCGAGCCGGCAAGCAAGGATAATCCTGGTCGTGCTGTGCTAATCATCTATGATGACCTGTCAAAGCAGGCTGTAGCCTATCGTCAGATGTCTCTGACCCTGCGTCGTCCTCCGGGACGTGAGGCTTATCCGGGCGACGTGTTCTATCTGCATTCACGTCTGCTGGAGCGCGCGGTCAAGATGTCTGAGGAGAACGGTGGCGGTTCCATGACGGCTCTGCCGATCATCGAGACCCAAGCCGGTGACGTGTCGGCCTACATTCCGACCAACGTCATTTCCATCACCGACGGCCAGATCTTCTTGCAGACTGACCTGTTCTTCCAAGGTCAGCGTCCTGCTGTCGACGTAGGCATCTCCGTTTCCCGCGTTGGTGGCGCCGCTCAGATCAAAGCCATGAAGCAGGTAGCCGGCTCTCTGCGTTTGGATCTCGCATCCTACCGCGAACTGCAGGCATTTACCCAATTCGGTTCCGATCTGGACAAGGCGACTCAGGACCAGCTGAACCGCGGTGCCCATATGACCGAGCTGCTGAAGCAGGGTCGTTACAACCCGATTCCTGTTGAGCAGCAGGTAGTTTCCATCTACGCCGGTAACGAAGGCTATTTGGATGATCTGCCGGTCTCAGAGGTAGTGCGCTTCCGCACTGAGCTTCTCGACTACATGTCAGCATCCAAGAAGGATGTCTTAAACAGCATCGTGACGGAGAAGAAACTGACCGATGAGATTAAAGCTGAGCTGAATGCCGCTATCGAGGCCTTCAAACAGCAATTTACCGCAACTGAGTAAGGAAGGCGGCCCATGCCTAACCTTCATGACATAGAAAGGCGCATCAACTCCGTCGCTTCGACGAAGCAGATTACGCGTACCATGGAAATGGTTGCGGCCGCCAAAATCCGCCGGGCCACTGAGCGCGTTACCAACGCTTTGCCATGGTCATTGGCCATTTCGGACATGATCGTGAGCACCGCGCGCTATGCCCAGCTCGATATCGAGCCGTTGCTCATGACCCATCCGGAAATGAAAAGATCGTTGGTCGTCGTCATGGCCTCTGATCGCGGCTTGGCCGGTGGCTTTAATAGCAACGTGTTGCGTCACGCGGAGAACCTCATTCACGAGCGTGAGCGTAGTGGCCTGGAAGTTGATGTCATCGCCTGCGGGAAAAAGGCAATCGGTTATTTCGCCTATCGCCATATCGTTCCGGTTTTGGAATTCAAAGACCGTTCTGCCGATCCCACCTATTCCCAAGCCATCGAGATCGCCCATTACGCGGGTCATGGCTATGCGGAGGGGGACTACGACGAAGTCTATATTGTGTACAATCATGCGAAGAACGCCGCTGAGCAGCGTTTGATCGAGCAAAAGCTCCTGCCCATCACCGGGCAGACCTATACCCAGCTTCTGGGTATTCCGCCGAAGAAGGAACATTCGGTCTTCGATGGATTCATTGAGCCAGAGGTAGCCTCCTATCCTAGTGATGTTGATTTTGAGCCCGATCCCCAAACGGTACTTACCCATCTGATGAGGACCTATCTCCGTAACTCCTTCTTCTTCGCTCTGCTCGATTCCGCTGCTGGCGAACAAGGCGCTCGTCGCAACGCTATGAAATCGGCAACGGACAACGCCACAGATATGGTGGCTACATTGACCCGTATGTATAACCGGGCCCGCCAAGGGGCCATTACCACTGAGATCTCCGAGATCGTCGGTGGAGCTGCAGCTTTGGAGGATGAATAATGGCTGATGAGATTTATGAAACAAAGGAGGCCAAGCAAGGCGCTACCGGACGCATTGTCCGTATTGTCGGCGCTGTTGTAGACGTGGAATTTCCTCCAGGTCAAATGCCCGCGATCTACAATGCTTTGACCGTCAAGGCGAACACCCCCGCAGGAGAGGTCAACACCGTTCTTGAGGTGCAGACCCATCTTCCTGGGGATCTGGTTCGCACCGTTGCGATGTCTTCCACTGACGGCATGGTGCGTGGAATCGACGCCGTGGATACTGGCGCCCCCATCATGATGCCAGTGGGTCGCGCAACCCTCGGACGCATCTGGAACGTCATGGGTGAGCCGGTTGACGGCAAGCCGATGCCGGAGAACGTGGAATGGATGCCCATCCATCACCCGGCACCGCCCTATGACACTCTGACCACCACCACTGAGGTGTTCGAGACTGGCATTAAGGTTATCGACCTGATCGAGCCCTATGTACGCGGTGGCAAGACCGGCCTGTTCGGTGGCGCTGGCGTAGGTAAGACCGTTTGCATCCAGGAGCTTATCAACAACCTGGCTCAGGAGCATGGTGGCACCTCCGTGTTCACCGGTGTAGGTGAGCGTACTCGTGAGGGTACCGACCTTTACCTGGAGATGAGCGAGTCTGGCGTTATCGACAAGACTTGCTTGGTCTATGGCCAGATGAACGAGCCCCCTGGAGCTCGTCTTCGCGTTGGCCTGGCCGGCCTGACTGAGGCTGAGTACTTCCGTGATCAGGGCCAAGACGTGCTGCTGTTCATCGACAACATCTTCCGCTTCACCCAGGCAGGTTCTGAGGTATCCGCTCTGCTCGGTCGTATGCCTTCCGCTGTAGGTTATCAGCCTACCTTGGCTACCGAGATGGGCGACTTGCAGGAGCGCATTACCTCAACGACCACCGGATCCATCACCTCCGTACAAGCCGTCTACGTACCCGCCGACGACTTGACCGACCCGGCTCCGGCCACCACCTTTACCCATCTGGATGCGAAGACGGTATTGTCTCGTTCCATTGCTGAGCTCGGTATTTACCCGGCTGTGGATCCGCTGGAATCCACTTCCCGCGCTTTGGACCCCGAGATCGTCGGTGACGAGCACTATCGCGTAGCCGTGGGCGTGCAGCAGGTGTTGCAAAACTACAAGGATCTCCAAGACATCATCGCGATTCTTGGTATGGACGAGCTTTCCGAAGAGCAGAAGCTTACCGTTAACCGTGCTCGTAAGATTCAGAAGTTCCTCGGCCAGCCCTTCCATGTAGCCGAAGTGTTCACCGGCAATCCTGGCAAATATGTCAAGGTAGAAGACACTGTGCGTTCGTTTGCTGAGATTCTCGACGGCAAGTGCGACCACATCCCCGAGCAGTGCTTCGTTTACAAGGGAGCCATCGAGGACGTCTATGCCGCTTATGATGAGATGACGAAGGAAGAGTCCTAATGCCAACTCTGTGGTGTACTGTAGCGACTCCTAACCGGGAGCTGTATTCCGGCCCCGCCAACTACGTCAACGTTCCGGGTGGAAAGAAGGGGCGTTTCGGAGTGTTGCCAGGTCATGAGATGCTCGTGGCCCTCAACGATCCAGGCGTCTTGATTATCTGGATGGATGCTGACGGCAAGGATCGCCTCGAGTATCTTTTGTTCGACGGTATTGCCCAAGTGTTCCATGACAACGTTACCGTGTTGGGACGCTTTGGCGTCGCGGTGAAGGATATCGACGTGAAGGCGGTAACGGAGCAAGCCGACGAGCTTCGAAAGCAGATCGAGCAACTGAAAGCCGATCTAAAAAAAGAAGAAGAGGCGGCTTCTGCCAAAACGCCTAACCCATCGGATGAGGGGGAAGGTGACCTCGAGTACCAAGCCGAGGATCACGACATCGATGGTGCCGAACCAGCGTTGGTAAGTCTTGAAGTTCGTCTCAAGTGGTGTGAGCTGCAGTTGGCAACCGCTGAAGCACGCCAGAAGAAATAAGCCCAGACTACTTGACAAGGGGTGATGTGATTCCTTGCCGGGTGAGAAGCGAGAGCGTTACAAAAAGAGGAGCGTCCCACTTTTGAGGGGCGCTCTTTTTTATGTTAAACCATCTAAACCCCAGAGGTGCATCCCTCGGTTTGCTGCTATGATGGATGGCATACAAAAGTTTGGAAAAGCACAAGGTACAGAGTTTTCTCAGCAGCGAAGGTACAAGATATGGCATTTGTTCATCTTCACAATCATACAGAGTATTCCCTGCTTGATGGCATAACTCACGTCAAAGACATGGTGCGCAAAGCGGCCGAATTAGGAATGCCGGCTATCGCTATCACCGATCATGGAGTGATGAGCGGCGTTCCTGAACTCGCGGCGGCGGCCGATGCCGTTGAGGCTGAAACCGGCGTGAAGGTAAAGCCAATCTATGGTTGTGAGGTGTATTTCACCCCTGATGAATCCCTTCGTACGGATACCAAGCCAAAGCTTTTCCATCTGCTGCTACTGGCCAAAACCAACGAGGGCTACCACAACCTCATCAAGTTGGTGTCCAAGTCTCATATCGACAATTTCTATTACAAGCCACGAACCACCTACAGCATGCTTCAGCAATATGGCAAGGGCCTGATCGGAACCTCTGCCTGCCTTGCCGGCATCATTCCTCGTTTGCTCGATGATCGGCGGGCTGAGGATGCGCTTGAGTGGGCGCGGAAATTCGCCCAGTGCTTCGATGAAGGGGATTTCTACATCGAGCTGCAAAATCAAGGGCTCACCACCGATGGTGGACTGACGCAGACCCAGCTCAACATGCAGCTGACGGAAATTGCCCATAAGGCTGGTCTTAAGACGGTAGCCACCAATGATTTCCATTACCTCAATAAGGAAGACTCTCGCGCTCAAGACATCATGCTCTGCATCGGTACGGGTGCTCTGGTCAATCAGACCAATCGCATGCGCTTCGCGAATGATCAGTTCTACATGAAAACCGAAGAGGAGATGCGCGAAGCTCTGCGGGACTTCCCCGAGGCTTGCGATACCACCGTTGAGATCGCTGAAAAGTGCGATGTGATGTTGGAAAGAGACAGCATTCTTCCGAAATTCCCCTTACCCGCGGGTGAATCTGAGGAGAGCTGGTTTAGAAAGCGCGTTCAGGAAGGTCTTGAGAGGCGATATGGCAGCCCTGTGCCCCAAGAAGCGCAACAGCGGGCTGACTATGAGATGGACATCATCATCCGTCAGGGCTTTCCGGCTTACTTCTTGATCGTCCAGGAATATATCGAATGGGCTCGCAGCCAGGGTATCGGTGTTGGACCGGGCCGTGGTTCAGCAGCTGGCGCCATCGTGTCCTATGCCATGGGCATCACCGATCTGGATCCACTTACCAATGGCCTTCTCTTTGAGCGCTTCCTTTCTCCGGAGCGTGTGGAGATGCCTGATATCGATGTGGACTTCGAACAGGATAGGCGCGATGAGGTCATCGAGCATGTCAAGGAGATCTACGGCGAAGATCACGTATCCAAGGTAATCACCTTCGGCACCCTGCAGGCGAAAAACGCGGTTCGCGATGCGGCGCGCGTGCTGGATTATCCCTATGCGGTGGGCGATCGTATCACCAAGATGATCGGCGATGAGCTCAACATCACGATCGACGCCGCTATCAATAAGAACCCCGATTTGCGCAAGGCCTATGAGACCGAAGAAGAGGTCAAAACCATTATCGACGCGGCAAAGTCGATCGAAGGTCACGTGAGAGGCGAAGGCGTTCATGCCTGCGCCACCATCATTTGTCGCGATCCCATGGCTGACCACATCCCCATGAAACGGGATACCAAAGGCGGAGGCATCATCACCCAATACGATGGTCATGTGACTCCCGACCTGGGTCTTTTGAAGATGGACTTCCTAGGTCTGCGTACTTTGGACGTGATCTCCAATGCCTGCCGCAACATTAAGAAGCGCTATGGCATCACCATAAAACCCGAGGAAATTCCTACCGACGATGAGGCAGCCTTCGAGCTTATGCGCTCCGGCAATATGGACGGTCTTTTCCAGGTGGAAAGCTCACTCTACGTAAGTCTCTTCCACAGGCTTCCGCCGAAGCGCTTCTCGGATATCGTGGCTTCCATCGCGTTGAATCGTCCGGGTCCTTTGCAAAACGGCTTCGTCAACGCCTATGTGGAGCGCGTCAGCGGTCGCTCCAAGGTGAGTTATTACGATGATCGTCTTCGTCCCATCCTCGAAGAGACCTATGGCACCATGGTCTATCAAGAGCAAATCATGCAGATCTCGATGACCATGTGCGGTTTCTCGGCCGGCAAGGCGGACAAGCTGCGCAAGGCCATGGGTAAGAAGAAGCTCGATGTTATGGCCGAGCTTCAGGATGACTGGAATAGCGGCGCCGTCGAGAACGGCTATTCGCTTGAAGTAGCCAAAAAGATCTGGGACGAGGCGGTCCACTTCGCTGAGTACGCCTTCAATAAGTCCCACTCTGCAGCCTATGCGATTCTCGTGATGCGCACCGCCTATCTAAAGGCCCACTATCCCCATGAATACATGGCAGCCGTGCTTTCAAGCTATATGGGCAACACGGACCGGCTTATCCAATATATTTCCAGTTGCAACCACAGCGGCCTTCCGGTGCTGCCGCCGGACATCAATTACTCCGACATCGAATTCACCCCGGTCGACGATGGTATTCGCTTTGGCTTGGTGGGTGTGCGCGGTATCGGGCGAGATGTGGCCGAGGCGATCATTCGAGAGCGGGAAGCCAACGGAGCCTACCGTTCGCTTCATGACTTCGTATCCCGTCTGGATTCCCGCATCTATAATCGCAAGACCTTAGAGTCTCTCATCAAAGCGGGCGCGTTCGATTCGACTGGCTACACGCGCAAGCAACTCATGTACTTTGTCGATGAGACCTCCTTGCTGGAGGATGCCGCGAAGCGCCAAAAGGACAAGGATGTAGGCCAGGTCACGATGTTCGATCTTTTGGCGGGCGATGAGAGTGGGGACTTCAGCCTTGAGGCTCCGGCTCCGGATGGCGTCGAATGGGATAAACGCACGAAGCTCGCCTTTGAGAAAGAGATCATGAAGATCTACGTCTCGGATCATCCGCTCAGAC
>CANRPV010000021.1 GCA_947632575.1 uncultured Eggerthellaceae bacterium
TTGTCCGGCGACCATCTCTATCGCATGGATTATCGGGACATGTTGAACTGCCACAAGAAGCACAATGCCGACCTGACAGTTTCGGTCATGCCCGTTCCTTGGGAAGAGGCCAGCCGTTTCGGTGTGCTGACCGTGGACGACGATGATCGGATCACCAAGTTCACGGAGAAATCCCCCGAGCCGGTTTCAAACCTTGCCTCCATGGGCATTTACATTTTCACCACGTCGGTTTTGGTGGATGCCTTGCAGCGAGACGCGGTCGATCCGGATTCTGATCACGACTTCGGCAAGAACATCATCCCGATGCTGCTTGCGGAAAACATGCGGCTCTTTGCCTATGAGTTCAACGGCTTCTGGAAAGACGTGGGAACCATCGCCTCCTATCATGAGACCTCCATGGAGCTTTTGGGTGCGAAGCCAGAGTTCAACCTCTATGGCACCGGCTGGCCCATCATGAGTAACGCTCCCACGCGACCACCGCACTTCATCGGCGAGGAGGGATCGGTGGATGACTCCATCGTCTCTAACGGTTGCCGCGTTCATGGTCATGTGAAGCACTCGATTCTCGCGACCGACGCCTACGTGGGCTCCGGCGCCGAGATCATTGACTCGGTGCTTCTGCCGGGTTGCCGGGTCGAGGCTGGAGCGCGGGTTGTCCGCGCCATCATTGGCGAGAACGCCGTCATCAAAGAAGGCGTGTCCTTTGGCACCTCAGACACCGAGAAAAACATTGCCGTTGTTGGAAATAACCTCGTGGTAGAAAGGAACCGGTGAGCGCCATGCAACGTGCCTTCGGTATCATCACTACCAATTACTCGACCCTCACGCCCTCACCGCTGAGCGCTGTGCGTCCTCCCGCCGCCATGCCGGTTGCCGGACGTTATCGCATGCTCGACTTCATGCTTTCCTCAATGGTGAACTGCGGCATGCGCTCGGTGGGCATGATCTTGCCCTACAACTACCGCTCGGTTATCGATCATGTCTCCTCGGGCAAGGATTGGTCGCTTGACCGCAAACAGGGAGGTCTGTTCCTGCTGCCAGGATCCGCTTTTGGTTCAGCCCGCTCAGGCGCGCGTCTTTTGATTCGCGACCTTGAGGCTAACCGCGTTATCCTTGAGAAGGCCGGACGTAATCATGTGGTGTTGGCTGCCGCGAGTGTCATCATGAACATGGATATATCCGCCTTCATTGACGCTCATATCCAAAGTGGCGCCGACGTATCGGTTTGTTGCAAGACGGCTACCAACTCGAACAGCGCTCTCATGGGCTTTGAGCTTGAAGATGGTCAGGTTAGCGGCGTGAAGATGGGTGTTGAAGAAGGGGATACGGCCTTCCTCGATTGCTGCGTCATGGCAGTTGATACGCTCTATACGCTGCTCGACTGGTATCGAGCCGTCGATTACCTGGACCTTTTCGAGGCTTTGGCCGGCGATCTTAGCCGCGTTTCGGTGCGACCCTACTACTATGAGGGTATCGCGATGCCGGTGTTCTCCCTCCAGGATTACTTCTCGACATCCATGCGTTTTCTGGATCCCGAGATCACGCGACAGATCTTCCGCGCAGATCGTCCCATCCACACCAAGGCACATGACAATCCGCCAGCGAAATATGAGCCAGGTGCGACTGTGCATCACTCCTTGGTAGCTGGCGGTTGCCGCATTGCTGGTACGGTGGAGGACTCCGTCATCGCGCGTTCTGTGGTGGTAGAACCGGGAGCGGTGGTCAAAAAAGCTATAATTATGCAATCTTGCGTGATTAAATCAGGAGCAAATCTGGAACATGTCATCGTTGACCGCGACAACATCATCGCCCCGGACACGGTGATTCTGGTTCAACCCAAGGGTTCGTCAAGATAAGCGTTTATCGAGTTTAAGGATGAGATTGTATGAGTGATCGAACTCGCAGGAAACTGCGTGTAGTTTATGCTGCGTCTGAAGTCGCCCCCTTTTGCATGACGGGAGGCCTCGGCGATGTGGCGGGCACCTATCCGGTTCAGCTGGCAAAGGCCGGTTGCAAGGTGGTCGTCATGCTGCCGAAGTACGGAACCATTCCTCAAGAGTACGTGGATCAGATGGAGTACGTCACCCACTTCTATGTGAGCTTGGGCTGGCGCAACGAGTACTGCGGCCTGGAGCGGCTCACCCGAAACGGGGTGGATTACTACTTCATCGATAACGAGGGTTACTTCAAGCGCGACGGTCTCTATGGCTATTTCGACGACGGCGAGCGCTTCGCCTTCTTCTCCAAAGCCGTGACCGAAAGCTTGCAGTATCTCCCGAATTTCGAGTGCGATATTCTCCACTGCAACGATTGGCAGACCGCGCTCGCGCCTATCTTCCTGCGTGAGTTCTATCAGGGAATTCCCCTTTATGACGCCATCCGTACGGTCTTTACCGTGCACAATGTGAAATTCCAAGGCCAGTTCGGCGACTCGGTTTTGGGAGACGTCTGCGGTCTTGCGGATATTCCCAATGCCGCGCGAGCGCTCTACATAAAGCCTAAGACCATCAACTTCATGAAGGGCGCGCTGCTCTACTCAGACTTTTTGACCACGGTAAGTCCCACTTATGCCGAAGAACTCAAAACGCCGTTTTACGGCGAAGGCATGGATCCCATTTTCCGGGAACGTGCCGGTGGTCTCATGGGCATTTTGAACGGCATCGATCAGACGGCAAATGACCCGCGTACCAATCCGGCCCTGACGGCCCACTTCAGCACCCAAGATCTGTCTGGTAAGGCCAAGTGCAAAGCAGCACTCCAAGAGGAGCTTGGTCTGGAGGTAAATCCCGAGCGTCCCTTATTGGCAATGGTGACGCGCCTGACCGCGCAAAAGGGCATGGACCTGGTCATGTACGGGATGGAATATCTCCTTTCTCGGTCCATTCAGGTGGTTGTTTTAGGTACCGGTGAAAAGGAGTACGAGGACGGACTGCGCTACTTCGCGTGGAAATATCCCGGATCGATGAGCGCGGTTATAGCATTTGACCCGGCACTCTCGAAGCGCATCTACTCCTCGGCGGATATGTTCCTCATGCCTTCGATCTTTGAGCCTTGCGGCATTGCTCAAATGATCGCCATGAGTTATGGAACCTTGCCCATCGTGCGTGAAACTGGCGGCCTGAAGGATACCGTGAGACCCTATAACCTGTTCACCGGTGAAGGCAACGGTTTCTCGTTTGCCAATATCAACGCCGATGAGATGGTTAATTGCGTACTTTCTGCGGCGGAGATCTTCTGGACGGATAAAGAGACCTGGAAATCGTTGATGATCCAGGCCATGGAATCGGACTTCAGCTGGCAGAAGCCGGTCGAGGACTATTACAACCTCTATCATCGCCTGCGTCCCGACATCATCCCGTTCTATAAGACGATAAAGATCGAAGAGAACGATAAGGCCGAGGAGAAGACCGCAGCGGCAAAAGAGAAAGAGGCCGAGGAGAAGGCTGTATCAGCAGCTGAGAAAAAGGCCGAGGCGAAGACCGCGCCGACTTCGAAAGCTGCAGCGGCGGTAAAAGAGGCGTCAGAAAAGCCGAAGGCTGATGCGCCAGCACCGGTCGCAAAGCCGGCTTCAAAGGTGCGTCCTAAGCATCCTGCGGCCAAAAAGCCTGCTCTTCGCAACAAAGCCCATTAATCTTAATGCGCGCTTATCACCATAGCCAAATCCCGAGATACCGCAGACCGTTCGGGGCTGTGGTATCGGGGACGGTTTTGAGGCTTGCCATTGACGTTTGGGACGATCCTGAGGTTAAAGTCACTCTGCGGACATGGTTTGATGGCCTCGGAGAGCGTCTTATCCCGATGGTGGGAGAGGATGTTTTTGGCGCATCTGCTCCGGATTCCGATGTCACAGGCGAGTTGGTGCCGGACACTCAAGCCCTCGGTTCTCAGGATCCGTCGCGCCAAAACGTCTATAGCTATCATGCCCACCGGGTGCTCGAGAGTTGTCCTTCGGGTGATCATCGTCGCTTCAGCTGTGAACTTCCCACGAAGGAGCTGGGTAATCTCTGGTACTCCTTCATTCTTGAAGGCAGTGATGGGAGAGTGCTCCATTATGGCGCTCAAGAGGGTCGCACTGGTGGCGAGGGGTGGCTCTATGGTGGTCTTCCGCCGTCGTTTCAAATTACCGTCTATCAAGATCGCCCCGAATCCGAGAAACCTGATTGGTTTAAGCACGGCGTCGTCTACCAGATTTTTCCCGATCGCTTCCGCCGCGACGATGCATGGAAGGAACGCGGCGAAAAGGTTGTGGCCCAAAAGCGCGCGGGGATTCCAAAGAGGCTGGTGGAGTCATGGGATGAGCCTCCGGTATATGATCGGGATGAAGAGGGCAAAGTGCTCCACTGGGACTTCTATGGTGGAAGTCTCAACGGCATAAGGGAGGCGCTGCCTTATCTTGCCGAGCTGGGCATCACCGTCCTCTACCTCAATCCCATCTTTGAGGCTGCGAGTAATCATCGTTACGACACGGCCGATTACCTGCACATTGATCCTTTGCTCGGCAGCGATGCGGACTTTGCCAATCTCGCTAAAGCGGCTGAGGAGCTCGGCATGTCCATCATGCTCGACGGTGTTTTCAACCACACCGGCGATGACTCCCGCTATTTCAATCGCTACGGCAATTACAACAGCATCGGTGCCTGGCAATCCGATGATTCCCCTTATCGTCATTGGTATTTGCTGGATTCCGAGCATCGTTACGCGAGCTGGTGGGGCATTGAGGACCTGCCGGCTATGGATAAGCAATCACCGGCTTGGCAGTCCTTTATCTATGGACCTCAAGGCGTGGTGGAGCACTGGCTTAAGCAGGGGGCCCGTGGCTGGCGCCTCGATGTGGCCGATGAGCTGACCGATGCGTTTATCGCGGGCATCAAAGGGGCGGAGATGCGAGTGAAGCCCGATGCCATGCTGCTCGGTGAGGTTTGGGAGGATGCCTCCAACAAGATCGCCTATGGCGAGATGCGTCATTACCTCAACGGAAAAGAACTCGATAGCGTGATGAATTACCCCTTCCGCGAGGCTGTAATCGCCTTTTTGCGGGAGGATCTGTCCGGTGAGGCGATGGCCGCGCGGCTGGGAAGCCTCAAGGAGAACTATCCTCCGCTGGCTTTCTACACGACGCTCAATCTCTTAGGAAGCCATGATCGAGCCCGTATATTGACCCTGCTCGGCGGTGCTCCTCTTTCGGATCATTTGAATGAGCAGCAGCAGAAGGATTACATCCTGAGCGAGAGCCAACGCGGGCTGGCAAAGGGTCGTTTCTGGCTGGCCTCTTTGTTGCAGATGTGTTCACCTGGTGTGCCGTCCATCTACTATGGCGATGAGGCGGGGCTTGAGGGATACACAGACCCCTACAATCGGTCCACCTACCCTTGGGGTCATGAGGATCGCGACACCCAGACCATGATCCGCAACGCTCTTCGTCTGCGGCAGTGTTTCGATTTTCTGACGGACGGCGATTATCTGCCCTTCTCAAGCGGGCCATCTGTCTATGGATTCTGGCGATTTGGGGATGGTGAAGGAGCTTGCGTCCTGGTCAATCGCTCATTAAGCGAGACCTGCGAGGTGCAGATTCCTCAGGCTTATCCTTTGATGGAAGAACTCATCGCGGGACGTCCTCTTGAGAAGCGGGACGGCAAGCTCATCGTCAAGCTATATCCGTTGGGTTCTGCCTTTGTCTATGGACATGAGCCTTCGGTGTTGGCGAAGGAACTGAAGCGCGGCAGTGGAGTACTCTGCCATATCACGTCGCTTCCTAACGGGGATAAGCCCGGCACTCTGGGGAAGCCGGCATTGGATTTTGTGGACTATCTGGCTGCCACTGGCCAGCGTTATTGGCAGGTTTTGCCGGTCACGCCACCCGACTCCTATGGCTCGCCCTATGCGGGTATTTCGGCGTTCGCCGGAAATCCGGCTCTCATCTTTACCGGTGAAGAGACACTAGAGGATCTTTTCGTTCGTTTCGTCCCTGATCGGTCTTTTGAGGCTTTCGTAGCCGATCATGAGTCCTGGCTTTGGCCGTACAGTTTGTTTATGGCTCTGAAGGATCGCTTTGGCGCGGATCAGATTTGGCAACAATGGCCAGAACATTTCAGGACCTATGACCGGAGCCTCAACGATGATCCCGAATTGGCGAAGCGCGCTCTCTATCACCAATTCGTGCAGTATCTTTTCCAGATTCAATGGGATGAGCTCCATCGGTACGCCAATGAGAAGGGCATCTCCATCATCGGAGACATGCCCATGTACGTGAGTGAGGATTGCGCGGATACGTGGAGCAGACCCGAGGTCTTCAACCTTGACGAAAACGGCTTTGGTAAAGAGCAAGCCGGAACTCCGCCTGATAATTTCGCCGCCGATGGGCAGCTTTGGGGAAATCCCACCTACAACTGGAAGGCTCTCAAGGAAGAGGGCTACCAATGGTGGATCGATCGCTTAGGACGCAGCTTCGAGCTCTATGATGTGGTACGCCTTGATCATTTTCTCGGCTTTGCCCAGTACTATTCCATTCCTCAGGGAGCGAGCGCCCGTGATGGCCAGTGGCTGCGTGGGCCAGGCGTTGAGCTTTTCAAGGCGGCGGCCACGGTCTTAGGACCCTTGCCTATTATCGCCGAGGATCTCGGAACCATCACGCCGGTGGTGCGGGCGTTGGTGGCGCAGTGCGGATTTCCCGCCATGGACGTGGTGGAGTTTTATGATGGCGATCCGCGTTTTGGCTACAACGCGCATCCCAGTAAAATCGTCTATACCTCAACCCATGATACGAACACCCTTATCGGATGGCTCGCTGAGCGCTTCTTCGAAGGAGACGAGGAAACGCACCAAGAGGATCTCCGCACCTTATCTCATGAGCTTATGGGCGTGGTCGAGAACTCAAGCAATTCGGTGGTGATCGTTCCTCTTCAGGATGTCTTATGGCTCGGGAGCGATGCCCGTATGAATGTGCCAGGCGTTGCCGAGGGCAATTGGACCTGGCAAGCCTCCAAAGAGGAGCTTGATCGTTCTCTTAGCTATTTGCGCGAGCTTACTGAGAAGGCTGGGCGCTCTTAGACCCTTCCTGGCCTGCCCTGGCGGGCGAATTTATCCATATCGGAATCAGCCATACCTTGGCGAATGTTTTGGCGATAGGGATACTGAGGATCATCAGGATTTTCCCAGAGGCGCTGTGCCACAGGAGCCCAGTCGGCTGCTGCCGAAGCGCATTTCGCGCAGAGATCTCCGGCATCTTCCGTGTGCTCCAGATTCGTGGAGTGAGCACCGGTTTCGTTCACCATCTTTGCTAGGGCGCCGGTGTTGTCCAAGATGGGGCAGGGGCGCAGGAGGTTGTCGTTGAATGGCTGGTTTTGGTAGTAGGCCATAAAGATCGGTGATTGCAATGCCTCAAGTAAGGTGGACTCGCGAATGTTCGCATTGGAGTAGTGAGCGAATACGCAAGGCTCCACATCGCCTGCGGCGTTGATATGCAGATAGCGACGACCGCCCGCGATGCAGCCTCCTACGAACTCGCCGTCGTTCCAGAAGTCGAGCAGGAAGATCGGCTTGCTTTGACGTGACTCGCGGACGAAATGATAGAGGTGCTCGCGCTGCTCCGCCGATGCCATGAGGTCAGTCGGAGCATCATGGCCGATGGGCATGTAGGTGAAGATCCAAGCGAACAACACCCCTTGGTCAACCAGCCAATCGATGAACTCCTCAGAGGCGATAGAGCTGGCGTTTTGGCTGGTGTAGCAGCAAGAGACACCGAAGGGCAGGCCGTGTTCTTTGAGCAGGCGCATGGCGTTTTGCACCTTTCCGTAGGTACCGGAGCCACGGCGAGCATCGGTGGCCTCTTCGAATCCCTCCACGCTGATGGCCGGGATGAAGTTCTTAACCCGCTCCATCTGCTGGCAGAATTCCTCATCGATCAGGGTGCCATTGGTGAAGGATAAAAAGATGCAATCAGAATGCTTCTCGCAGAGTTTGATAAGGTCGGCTTTGCGCACCAAAGGCTCGCCGCCGGTGTAGATGTAGATGTACGTGCCAAGCTCTTTACCCTGTTCAATAATGGAATCGAGCTCTTCGTAGGTCAGGTTGTCCTTATGGCCGTACTCGGCAGCCCAGCAACCGGTGCAGTGAAGATTGCAGGCGCTGGTGGGATCCATAAGCACCGCCCATGGAATATTGCATTCATACTTCTTGCGGCTTGCCTCCTGCTTCGGCCATGCCATGAAGTTAGCGTCTACGAGGAAGGTCTTGACAAGGTCATTGCAGACATCGGGATTCATTTCCAACACACGCATGATGAGTTGGTACCAGTTGTTCTTGGTTTCGATGGCCTTGCGAAAGGCGGTGCGCTGAGAAGGGAAGAGGTTTTTGGGGGCTACTTTATCAACAAGATCGAGCATCTTCGCGACATTATGCTCAGGATCAGCCAAAAGATAGTCTACGGTTTTGTTTAAACTGGCGCGTTTAATTGAATCTGCTGCATTCATAGGCTTGCTCCTCATCCTAAAAATATGAACCCCTAAGGGGGTTCTTTATCATTTTTGAACATAGTAGGAATCCTTGGTTCGAATTGCAAACACTGAGTTGGTCAGTGACATTAAAGGGTAATTTTTTATCCGTAAAAGGAAGTTATTCAGTCATTGAAAAAAGTTCTCAATGACGCTATCTCCAACAGCAGTTGAAAACGGTTTTGATTTGAAGACCGCATCTTGGGTAGTTGCCGAAAACGTCTGCCCTGCTATGGTTATTATTTAGGGAGATTAGTCAGAGACGTTTCGCGGCTACGCTTGGCGCTATAATCGTTTTAACGGGGAAGGATAGGACTTGTCTGAGAATTCCAAAGTCTCGCATATCAGCGTTACACCAGCTGTTGATGAGGAAGACATAGTTATTCAGGCGGGCGCAGTGCCTGAGTCTGATGTTTCATCTGTTCACTACGGGATATCAGAGGAGATATCAGAGGAACAACCTGAGGTAACGTCATCAACGCCAACAGCCTCTCAGCCCTCGTCTCAGTCAAAGACTAAAACAGATGATTATCATGAGACTACGCTGGAAGACATCAAAAGTTCCACGATGCCCCTTATGCAAAAAATCATCATCGTAGTGGCTCTTATTGCGGTGATCGCCTTCATAGTCGTCTACATTCTGCCCTGAATCGAGGAATAAATGCCAAAACACAGCAGTGATCCCTTCTATCTGGACGATGACTTCAAAGAGGAAATCGAAGACGAGGTCTATGACTATTTTCATGACGAAGATAGCGATCAGGCTTCGGCAGAGGAGATTGAGGAAGTCTCGGTTGAGCCGGAAGGCTCAGAGGCCGATGCGGAGACTGATGAGTGGGCTCCTCTTTATGATCAGGCGGGCGATCTCTATCAGCCGACTAATCACCAGAAGCGCGGTCGCCATGCGAAACCGGCTCATGCGCCCGTATCTGTCGATGATATGGCAGATGATGGTGTTGATGCAGGCGATGTTGAAGCTAGCGATTCGGGCTATGTCGCCGACACCGTTATTGACACCTCCGATATCGATAAGGTCGATACCACCGATACCGACCAAGAGCCAGTAACCGAGCTTGAGCTTGAGCAAGGCGATCCTGAAGCGGCATTTCGCGACGAGGAAGTGGTACCGCTCTATCTGCAGAAATCACGTCGTACACGCAAGATTTTGATTGTGGTCATTATCTTGCTCGTGATCTTGCTTGCTTTGGGTATCGTGCTCACGTGGCAACTCATCACCCTCGCTCAAAACACCGCCGTACAGCAAACGGCCAACATATCGTCAACTACCACGGTGGAAGTAACTAGTGACGCCACCTCTGTCACTCAGCGCAAGACCTCGGTGCCTGACTTGGTATCTCTTTTGGGCCTCAATCAGGATCAGGCTCTTGAATCTTTGCAGCGGGGAGCTCAGATTTCGAGTTCTACCGAAGTCAAAGAGGAGGGCAATCCCATCACGACCGAGTTGCGTGTCGCCCTTACCAGTGAGCCCGCTGATGCTCGGACGGGGACCCCGACGGTCTATCTGGGTCTTGACCGTGAGGGTCGTATTATTCAGGCTGGTTATTCAACATCGACGACATCTCTCGGCTACGGCGCCTTAAGCTTCACCGATGCGGTCCAAAATGAACGCATTGTGGAAAAGACGCTGGAGGAGGCCGGCGTACCCGTGCAGGAGGGTGCCGCGGTGCTTCCTGAAGATAAGATGGCCTATTCCACCTATGGAAGCGATGGCACCACGCTCGTGCGAGAGGAATGCTCCTTCGAAGGCGCGGTGGATATCAATGGCGCACCTCATCAGTGGTCTGCGGTTTTGTCCTATGACTACACGTCAGCCAATACCTCGGGGAATTTGGCGGACACCATCCGCACCATTTACGTCTACGTGAATAGTAGGTAAGCGCGCAGGCAGGCAAGTAGGTAAGTAAGCGAGTGAGTAAGCGAGCAGGCAGGCAAGTAGGTAAGTAAGCGAGTGAGTAAGCAAGTAGGTAAGTAAGTAGGTAAGTAAGTCGCCTGCGAAAGAATCCCCTTGCCAAGCGCGGTTTAACGGCTTACAATGTCACAGCTGTTTGATCAAGAGGAGGTTTAAAGCCTCCCACCTGGTTCGGCGCTTCTTGCTGCTGATGGGTCGTATGAATAGTCGTGATTTTTCGCGCTCTAGTTTGCGACGAGCCCGTGGCTGCATGAAGTTGCCACGGGCTTTTTTGTGCCGCAGGCACTAAAGGAGGTGGGCAAGATAGCTGCTCAGGAGCCACGGCTCAATGAAGAGATTACTGTTCGGGAATGCCGCCTGATTGACTATGACGGCAATCAAATGGGTGTCTATCCTATCGGCGAGGCTCAACGTATCGCCGATGAGGAGGGCTATGATCTCGTTGAGATTGCACCCAACGCCAATCCGCCGGTATGCCGCATCATGGATTATGGCAAGTACAAATACGATCAGGCGATCAAGGCCAAACAGGCTCGTAAGAACCAGAGCAAGATCGAAATCAAGGAGATGAAGTTCCGTCCCAAGATCGATGTCGGAGACTATGCCACCAAGAAAAAGCATGTTCTCCGTTTTCTTGAGGCTGGTAACAAAGTCAAGATCACCATCATGTTCCGCGGTCGCGAAATGGCCCATCCAGAGCAGGGATTATCCATTCTGGAGCGTCTAGCTGACGATCTCAAGGATATGGCCGTCATCGAGAACCAACCCAAGATGGAAGGCCGCAACATGCACATGCTCATCGCTCCTTTGCCCCCATCGGCAAAGAAGAAAGACGGATCCAAAGACGAAGGAAAGGACGGGGGAAATGCCTAAAATGAAAACCCACCGCGGGACCGCTAAGCGTTTTCGCGTCACAGGATCAGGCAAAATCATGCGTTCGAAGGCTTTCAAGAGCCACATTCTGACCAAGAAGAGCCAGAAGCGGAAGCGTAATTTCCGCCACGAAACTGAAATTGCCTCATCGGATTACAAAGTCGTTGCCCGCAATCTGGGTCTGCGCTAATCATTTAGGAGTGATTTACTATGCCTCGTGTAAAGCGTTCTCTTAATGCCCAGAAAAAGCGTCGCACTGTCTTTGAGCGCGCGAAGGGCTACTACGGTGCTAAGTCTCGTTCTTATCGTGCCGCTAAAGAGCAGGTCCAGCATTCTCTCCAGTATGCCTATCGCGATCGTCGCAACAAGAAGCGTGAGATCCGCCGTCTGTGGATCACCCGCATCAACGCTGCGGCTCGCATGAATGGCCTGTCCTACTCCGTCTTTATGAATGGTCTTAAGAAGGCCGGTGTTGAGCTGGATCGTAAAGTGCTTGCCGATATGGCCGTTAACGATCCCAAGGCTTTCGCAGCTATCGTAGAGGTGGCAAAAAAGGCCCAATAAGCTGCGGAAGACCTTGAAGGAAACGTTAGCCCTCTTCAGCTAACAAACGTTTAAAGATGCCTTCGAATTCCGATTCGAAGGCATCTTCATTTAAATCATAGGGATCATTGGAATAGGGATCACTGGACCAGCCACTAAGCAATTCCCCGTCCATAAGGGTGGTGCTAATGAAATTCCGTATGGCATCCTGGACGTTTCCCGGTCCGTTAGAGAGCGCCTCGATCCCGAGACCCTCAAAACGCTTGGCGCTTATCGGGTCGATGGATCCGGCGATGATGGCATCAAAGGAAAGCGACGCGAAAAACGAAGCCACGTCTTGAGTGGAACCTAAAGCCAGTGATTTAGGAAGATAGCGGCATCCGATGATGATGCCCTTCTCGACGCGGTAAACCGTAAAGCCTGTAGCTTGCTCTACAGTAGGCGAAACGAGCAATCCGTTGCAGGCGATGGCTATTTCCATAGCATTCCTTCCGGTTCCGGTAGCGTCTACCATATAGAGATTTTTTTCATAAAGGAATGCTTCGGCGGTAAACGGGTTGAATGGCTGGTGCCCGGAAAAAAATATTCCTATAACCGCAGGTTAACGGACGAGTTTAGAGTGCGAGCGGCAATTTATGCCCAAACTCTTGACAAGCAAAAAAGCCCTCTAGCGGTTGTGAGCGGGTTTACGTCCGAAATAGAAGTGAAGAAAATGCTTCTTACGCAGGGCTTCATCGCCGGATGGCTCGGCCTTGATGAGCTCAAAGGTGTCGCGCGCGATTTCGAACGCCGCGTTGGGTCTACGCAAAAAGCCGGCGTTGATCAGCATGGCCTCACGAATCTCAGGATGCTCGGAAAAACGCCGCAGGGTATCGGCGAGCTCTCGGGCGGTCGTGACATGCAAGGCGGCGCCAGAGGCGGTGAGCATGCGGACGTTGGCTTTCTCTTGACCGTAGGCGCGACCCATAAGGATTATCGGTACCCTGAGGCAGAGGCATTCGGTGATGGTAAGTCCACCGGATTTGCAGATAATCAGGTCGCTTGCAGCCATGATCTCGGCGATGTGCTCGACGTATTCAAAGACCGTGACGTTTTCAAGACCTAATTCGGCGCAACGTCTGCGCAGGTGATCCGCATAGCTGCTGTCCTTGCCGGCGATAAACACCATGTGCATGTTTTTAAATGAGTGAAGATAGGGTAGCAGCTCATCGAGAGCGGCTCGGAAGTGCACATAGGGCCTCGGTAGATGGGCACCCGCTAAAGCCAGCACCACCTGTTTGTCAAGCGGCAGGTGATAGCGCTCGCGCATCTTGGCCACATCGTAGTTTTGGGCGAAGGCGTTGCGAGTCGGAAGGCCGGTGATGGCGATGCGCGCTTCCGGCACCTTGCGCGGACGTAGGGTCTCTGCCATGTATTCGTTGGCGACGCAAAACAGATCCGCATGCAGGTGAGGCCAAAGGCCTTCCACCTCATAGTCGGTGGGAACGCAGACGATGGGGAAGTGTTGCCCTGTGAGCATACGGGCACTTACCGCAACATTTGCCCCCACGATGTGGGTGGAGATGATGGCGAGCGGCTTTACCTTTTTCACGTAGTCCACGAATTTGGGATACATCACATGAGCGAAAACGGTCCCGCCACCCCAAAGGATGCGACCGGTAAAGGTATAACGCCAGGTGAGGTCATAGAATGGTCTGGTGGCGCCCGTGAATAGTGAAGCGGTCTTATCACCATCGAAGACGATGCGACCAAAATCGAGAATATCGAGAACTTCGACTTTCAGGTCAGAAGGGACGCTCACGCCTTTCTCTTTGGCCAGCTGAGGATCGTCTCTCAAAAGACAGATAGCCTCGGCGATGGCGTTGGCGGCGGAGCGATGACCTGATCCCACTGAGGCATGAGTGACAAGTATGGTAGGGGCTTGGTCGGTGTTGACTTCGCCGACCATCGCTTGCTTAGCTTGTAAATCTGGGCGAGAGCTGTTCTCCATAGCAAGTTCTATCATACCGCAACTGGCTAGTATGGCTTTTGCCTTGGGTAGAGAATCCATAAAGCTCGGTCATTAAACGGTAAAAGTAATTTATGATATGCGCCATAAGGTTTGCGCAACAAGCGCGACCTTGCAAAAAGGCGAAGTCATAAATCTTTTGAAGCCATGAATTATTTGGAAGCTGGAGTTCGGTGGATTTAGCGGGTCAACAGGTCGCAGTACTCATTCCGTGCTACAACGAGGCCATCACCATTGGCAAGGTCATCGATGATTTCAAGCGGGTGTTGCCTCAGGCCACCATCTACGTCTACGACAACAATTCATCAGACGATACCGCCGCGATCGCAAAAGAGCACGGAGCGGTAGTTCGCTTCGAAACTCGCCAGGGTAAAGGAAACGTGGTGCGTCAGATGTTTCGAGACATCGATGCCGACTATTACCTCATGGTCGATGGAGACGACACTTATCCAGCTGAGGCGGCGCCGGAGCTGCTCGAACCGCTGATGAATGATGAAGCGGATATGACCGTCGGCGACCGGCTTTCCAATGGAAGCTATGGAGAGGAAAACGATCGCGCCTTCCATGGTTTTGGCAATAACCTGGTGCGTTGGCTTATCAAAGTGATCTATGGCTATAGCTTCGACGATGTTATGACGGGATATCGTGCCTTCAATCGCGTGTTTGTGAAGACCATCCCCATCCTTTCCGAGGGTTTTCAGATTGAGACCGAGATATCCATTCACGCGGTGGACAAGCGTTGGCGCATCGTGGATGTGCCGGTGGATTATCGTGATAGGCCCGAGGGA
>CANRPV010000022.1 GCA_947632575.1 uncultured Eggerthellaceae bacterium
CTTTGGTATGAACGGGATATCTCCCACTCGGGAGCCGAGCGGGTCGCCCTAGCTGACAGCTTCATCGCCTTGGATTATATGTTCTCCAAGATGCAGTGGATGATCGACGGGCTTCAGACCTATCCCGCGAAAATGGAGCACAACTTATGGCGCACCCGGGGTCTCATCTTCTCCTCCAAGGTACTGCTCGCCTTGGTGGACACCGGCATCTCTCGTGAGGACGCCTACGTGATCGTTCAGCGTAACGCCATGCGCGTCTGGGAAGATATCCAGCAGGCGGTGGATGGCCCCAGCTACCGGGAGCTGATCGAGGCCGACCCCGATGCTCATCTGAGCGCCGAAGTGTTGGATAAGATCTTCGATCCGTGGGGATTTCTCACGCGTGTCGAGGTGGTTTTCGAGCGTCTCGAGGAACTGGAGTTCTAGGCCTTTACGGGCTGCCAGACCCTGACCAAGCAGTGTTTTTGCGGCTCGCCCTCAAGTGGCGTGTAATCGATATTGGAATAGGTGACGAAGCGATGACCCGCCCCGGTGCTCGCGAGGTAATCGCCGTAATCATCAGTGCCGCTTTCGGTGGGCAAGGCGAAGTACTCACGTGAGGAAAGATTCACGCCGCAGACGGCGGTGCGAGATTTGACCAGGAACCAGGAATCGCACCAGGCGGGCGGGGCACTGGGTGTGCGAGCGAAGCGGAACCAGTCGGAGTCGCTGTAAGCCGTGGTGTTGGTCGTGGCGTCGCCGGATTTTTCTAAGGTTTTCGGCGCGGGGTTTAGTGGCGTGTAGGTGCCCAGATTGGCGATGCCGCCCCCGTAGTTATAGATGTTTTCAAAGGAGAAATTAAAGCCATTGGGACCATAACCGGCCTCCAGCGGCGCCATGGAGGAGGGAAGCGTCATCGCGTCGGTGACGGCGCCGCTTTCCGCATCTAAGCGTGTGAGCTGGTAATAGGTTCCCGAACGGTCCGCTCGTGGAGTGATGGTCACGCTATCTGCGCCCGCGTAGGGCGGCGATGCCATGCGGCCGTTGGAGGAATAGACCTCCTCGCTTGAGCTATCGCCGAAATGGGCGCGCTTGAGCAGCGACGCCTCAGTGATGGCCGGCCCTCCCAGCGTGGGACGCAGCTGCCACCAAGCGTAATTGCCGGCGGCGGCAAGCATCGGCATCTCCCAGGAGCTGTCGTTCTCATCGAGAAGCTGCGCCTCACCAAGGCCTGACCCCTCCAAGGGAGCGCCATAGACGCGCCACCGACCATCCAAGATATTCGATTCCACCCAGACCAAGCCATGGCTATTGGCGCGGGCATCGTAGATTTCGTATTTCTCATCATAGCCTACGGATTGGGAAAGCACGGTGGAATAGGAGCCCGAATCCAAAGACAGCAGGGCAACTTGAACCAGCGGGGAAGCCTCCTCGGTGGGAAGCAGACAGGCGGCCAACGTATCGTCGTTAGACCAGACGAGCGTGCCATAGGGCAATTGACACCTTGTGGCCAAGCTCATGACCGAAGAACTATCCTCAATCCGGGTGCAATCTTCAGATGAGAAGACCGCCTGTTCAGATACCTGCAAGGTGGAAGGTCCTGAGGATCCGCCCACAGCCTTGCTGATGGCGTAACCGCCACCGGCCAAAGCCGCCACGCCGGCCACACCCGCAACTCCCTGAATGAACTGGCGACGAGTGAACTCAGCCCGATGACCGCCGGGGAGCTTCACGGCTATGGAGGGTTCAAGGCGAACATGAGAGCCCGTGTAGCTGCTCGGGCGAACCGAAATCAGGGGCTCATGAGATGGTGAAGACGTCGTGCTCTTTCGTGGCATGGGTGTATTGTGTCATTTCGAGAACAGGTAAAAAGAGCTCTCCGCGTAATTGCTACAATTTGCCCAAACAGCACTCATAAAATCCACCAGAGCATTGAGGAGTCAATTATGAGTAACGAAACCCGCCGAATCCTTCTTGTTGAGGATGAAAAGAATATTCGTGATGCCGTGACCGCTTATCTGGAGCGGGAGAACTATTGGGTAACCGCCGTGGGTGATGGCCAAGAGGCCCTCGATGAGTTCCAGAAACATCACTTTGACCTCATTATTCTCGATCTCATGTTGCCTCGCGTCCCTGGTGAGCGCGTCTGCCGCGTGATTCGCGACACCTCCGATGTGCCTATCATCATGCTGACCGCCAAGGGAGAGGTGGAGGATCGCATCATCGGTCTGGAGCTTGGCGCTGATGACTATCTGGTGAAGCCTTTCAGCCCGCGTGAGCTCGTGGCTCGCGCCCGTGCGCTTCTGCGTCGCGTCCATTCGGATTCCGAGCCGCAGCGCGAGGTGCTCGAGTTTGGCGAGCTTACCATCGACGTGTCGGGTCACAAGGTGTTGGTGTCAGGTCAGGAGATCGATCTGACCGCCAGCGAGTTTAAGCTGCTGACCACGCTCTCTCGTTACCCGGGACGCGTCTATTCACGCATGGAGCTGGTGGAAAAGGTGCTCGGCTACGACTTCGAGGGCTATGAGCGCACCATCGACTCCCACGTGAAGAACCTGCGCGCTAAGATCGGCGATAACCCGCGTGATCCTAAGTGGCTCCACACGGTTCATGGCGTCGGTTATCGTTTCGAGGATCCGACGAAAAGCTCCTAAGGCTTGGGCGAATCTCAAGCGATGGCTTTGAAGTTCGGACATGAGGATCCATTTCGCAGAGTCCTCAGGTTTCGCGAGTCGCAAGAATAATGGCTGAGAAAAAACGCCAAGGCTTATTCGAATTGAGCTACACGGCAAGGACGGCCTTGTCGTTTGCTCTCGTGGCCGTCATGACCGCTTTGGTTGCCATCGGCGCCACGGCTTTCGTCTGGCAGCAGTACTTCCAGAGCTACCGCCTGGAAAGCATTCGAACCTTAGCCGAAAACACGGCCGCTCGTATCGCCGAGGGTTACTACACCACGAATTCGCTTTTTAATACCAATACGGCCATGACCGCTTATATCGCCGTACGCACCAATGAAGGGGTCGCTCTCCGGGTGGAGAACGCCGAGGGTGAGACCGTCTACGATTCCACGATTGGAAGCGGTATAAACAGCTCTACCGGTTATCCCTCGCTCGAGCCAAATGATCGATCCCTGGTGGGTGTGGCGGACATCGTGGTCGGTGATACCGTGGTCGGAAGCGTTCATGCCTGGGTCTACGGCGAAAACGCCTTGATGCGCGAAACCGACACGATCTTCCGGGACAATTTCTATCAGGCGATTTTCTTCTCGGGTCTCGCGGCCGCCGTTTTGGCGTCCTGCATCGGAGTGCTTTTTGCCCGCAATCTGGTCGCTCCCATCAAGCGCATCACCCAAACGGCTCGGGCTCTCAAAGAGGGTAACCTGTCAGCCCGCACCCACTTCCACGGTGACGATGAGATCTCGCATCTGGGAGAGACCTTTGACGAGATGGCCGAATCCATGGAGAAGGACCGTGAGCTGGAGCGGCGTCTGACCACGGATGTGGCTCATGAGCTGCGCACGCCGCTTATGGCCATTCGCGCCAACGTCGAGGCGATGGTCGACGGTATCTATGAGCCTACCCAGGAGCGCCTGATCATGGTTGACGCCGAGGTGCAAAGGCTCAGCCGTCTTGTGGACGCGCTACTCAAACTCTCACGACTCGAGAATCGCTCGACGCCGCTCGACACGAAGAAGCTGGACGTGGGAGAGCTCGTGGAGTCTATCGTCGCAAGCCATGAGATCTACGTGTCCGAATCCGGCTTGACCTTGGAGTTTAAGGCCGAGCCGGGGATCTACGTGTTTGGTGATGCCGATATGATCCGACAGGCCACCGCCAACCTCATATCCAACGCGGTGCGTTACACGCCCGAAGGCGGCTCGATCTTCGTCAGCGTCACAAAAGACGACGAAACCGCGGCTATAGCCGTCAAAGACACGGGTATCGGCCTGAGCCCCGATGAGGCCAAGATGGTATTCTCACGCTTCTGGCGGGCGGATTCAGGTCGAAATCGTGAAAGTGGCGGATTGGGAGTCGGTCTTTCGGTGGTGAAGGAGATCGTCGATCGCCATAATGGCTGGGTAAGTGTGGAAGGCGAAAAGGATAAAGGTGCCTGCTTTACGATTCATCTGCCGCTTTATCAGGAGGATTCCAAAACTAATCCGCGTCTTGGCTCCGGGGAATCAAGGAAACTTTCTAAGCGCTCTAAAGAAGCGCCCTCTTCTTGAGTGAACGCGCTACAATAGGCACTTAGCTTTTGTGCCAAAAAGGCTCAGGCAAGATATACGAGAGCGATTCTGCGGCTTTGGGCCGCTTGGGGGGACGAGCACGATGAACGGTATTGGAATCAAGCCCGACGCGCAAGGCAAGGTGCGTGATCTCTATGATTTGGGCGACCGGCTTTTGCTGGTATCCACGGACCGAATCTCGGCTTTTGATTATATTCTCGATGATGAGATCCCTTACAAGGGTCAAGTGCTCAATCAGCTCTCCTGCTTCTGGCTCGAATTGCTGAGTGACATCGTCGGCAATCATTTGATCTCGGTGGATGTTAAGGATCTTCCCGAAGAGTTTATGCCCTACGCGGATGCCTTGCGTGGGCGCTTCATGTTGGTCCGCAAAGCTCAGATGTTTCCCGTGGAGTGCATCGTGCGAGGCTATCTGGCGGGGAGCGGTTTGAAAGAGTATAAGAAGTCGGGAACCGTATGCGGCATAGAGCTGCCTGCGGGTCTTGTGAACTCATCGCAGTTGCCCGAGCCGATCTTCACGCCGTCCACCAAAGCGGAAATCGGGGAGCATGACGAGAACATCAGCTTCGCCGCTTGCGTGGATTTGCTGGGAGAAGAAGATGCCACGGCGCTGCGGGATCTCTCCTTGAAGGTCTATACCAAAGCACGAGACCACGCGGCTTCTCGCGGAGTGATTATCGCCGATACCAAGTTTGAGTTCGGTCGCGTTGGCGACACCATCATTCTTGCTGACGAGGTTCTCACTCCGGACTCCTCGCGCTTCTGGCCCCTCGACGGCTATCAGCCCGGTGTTAGTCAGCCGAGCTTCGACAAGCAATTTGTGCGCGATTGGCTCGATAGCCACTGGGATCGCCAAGGAAATCCTCCCAAGCTTCCCGACGATATCATCGCCCGCACGAGCGAGAAGTACATCCAAGCTTATGAGGCCATTACGGATCGAAGCTTCGTGCCCTTCGACAATTAAGTGCGAAGGTAAGCGGCGATGATTACTTGGTTGTGAGTTTGTTAGGTTCGTAAGCTTGCATAAAAGGCGTTAGTCACCATCTCTTTTAGAAACAGGTAGGGTTATGTCTCAGAGAAATCCCATGAATGACCGTTATCAATCCGACGAGGTCCAAGGCAAGACGCGTAAAAGCGCGGCTTCTGCAAAGCCGGCTACCAAGGCCGCCTCATCGGTCATCATTGAGAGCACGGAGAAAACCCCGGCGGAAAAGCGCAGGGCCCGAAAAGAAGCACGCAGGGCCGAGGGCCAACGCCAGAGAGAGCTGGATCGTAAATACTACAATCCGAACACACCGCGTTATAAGAAGCTTCGTGCCATCTGGGTTGTCTGTCTTGTCATGGCCGTTGTTTGCATCTTTGTCTCTTACAACATCCAGGGTATTCAAATCTTCTGGCTGCCCTATGTGGTGACGGCCATCGCCTATGCGCTCATCATCGTGGCGTTCTACATTGACCTGAGGCTCATCACTCGCGAGCGGAGAAAGTACCAAGAGGAGATGCTCGCCAAGGAGGAGCGGGAGAAGCGAGAGCGCAAGATGCAGGCTCGTCGTAACAAGGCCAACGCGAAGGCTAAGGGCTCGGGAGTGAACGCAAGTCGCAACCCGAAGGTGCAGCAAGCTAATGCCGAAGCCAACGCGGAGGAGAAGGCGAAGACGGTCTCCAAGAAAGCCGCTGATGGTAGCAGTTTCACCAACAAGCCGGTGAAAAAAGCAAGGCCTGCTAAGCCCGCCGAGCTGCCCAAACCCGATGAGGACAAAAAGCCCGCTGAGACAGAGGCTCCCGCTGAGGCAGAAGTTCCCGTTGAGGTAGCGGAAGTAAGTGAAACTATCGTCGCTGAGGCTGAAACAAAAGACGAGGCCTAAGTTTGGGCTACCTCGGATTTTGAGGTACCGAGTGCCTCGATGCGCTCGTTGAGCAGTTCTATGAAGCTTTTGCCAAAGCTTTGAGCCGCATCAAGGAGAACCTGAGCATCAGAGGTATCTTGTTTGACCGCCTGATCCATAAAGTCCGGCATGCGGTCTAGGTCAACGGAAAAGATCTGGTCTTCGGTCGCCACGCCGGGTTTCTCAATGAAGCGGAAGAAGGCTTCAGCGTTCCGTTTGTTGATAGCGTCGGGGTTCTTATTGACCCAGCGGCGCAGTGCGTCCGTGATGAGCTTTGTTTGGACGCCAAAGGAGCCGACGGAGACAAAGTTTATGCCCGATCCAGCCTTTTTGAGCTCAATACCCGGGGTTTCCGTTTGAGATTCGGAAGGGTTTGAAGCGCTTCGCAGCGCTGTTTCGGGCAGATCAACCTGCCATTGAAAGATATTGTGTTCCCCGAACCCGCTGGCATCGCTATAGATCGGTCGAATAGGGACGGGGGAGTTCAAAAGGCTCCCTACGATGTCGTCCTGGGGTCCTATCTTGTGAATGCGATCAATGATCGGGGTGTAGTCGGCGTTGCTGAACGCACCGTGCTTAAATCCCGGGCCATCAAGGTTGAAAACCTTTTGAACGCGATTTTGAGTGGTTTTGTCGAGCTTGAGAGCCACATACTCGGCCAGATTTCCACCTTTGGAATGGCCGCCTAGATAAAGCCTCTCAGGCAAGGAGGGGGCTAAGATCTCGGTAAAGGTGAGGGCAAGTTCCTGAGCCGGCACGGGGAAGAGAGAGGTCATGTTGAAGTCCTCTTTCCAGCCGATCCAGGATTGGTCGGTGCCACGGAAGCAGAGATAGGCGAACTCGTCCTTATAGACAAAGGCCATCGCCGCGAACTGGACTTCTTCCTGGGCCTGGAAGACGCTTTGGTAAGCGCAGATTTTGAGCGGCCGGAAGCGGGGACTTGCGGCGCAGCCGAACAAATTGAGGCGACAGCGCTCTGGTTCTGAGCCGGCGAACAGGTTCGGAAAGCGCTCGCCCAGAAGAAAGGCGTCAAAGCCGACTCCTGCGGGCAGACCTTGGTTTCGCGGGCTTTGCTTATCGGGGAGCGCCGGGGCGATCCCCTCAGCCTTGATCATCATGATTTGAGAGAGGACGGCGGCATCGACCTCATTGAGTGGTGTGCGCTCGAAGGTCTCTAGCTGGTAGTCCAGGTAATCTATAATGTTTCCCGTGATTGTCTCTCCGGATTTCCGCTTATTCGTGTCTATCGCTTCGCGTTTTACGGATAAACCTTACGGTAAAACAGTACGGTAAAACGATTGGGAGGAAATAAGGGCCCAGAGAAGATATTTGCAATCATGCGATTACTAAGTTGTTGAACGAATAGTTCAGGGGTCTTGGTATTATGAGGACTTCGCAAGAAGCACGCTATGACCGGCAGAGAAAGGACAGGATGAGCCATGTCGCTTCCCGCATCTGATCGAACAAAACAGGCGGATGGACGCACGACTATGGAGTTGGGGGATGTACTGCCTCTGACCGCTGAGGTGCGTGGCAAGCGACTCTATATCGGCGGTGTCGATATGGTTGAGCTGGCTCGAGAGCAAGGAACCGCGCTTTGGGTGTTTGACGAGGCCGATCTCAGGAACAGGATGGAAACCTACCTCCATGCCTTCCGCAGCCGCTATGAGCGCTCCGATGTCATCTATGCCTCCAAGGCGTTTCTCAACAAGGCGGTTTTATCTCTCGTGCGGGAAGAGGGGCTTTGCCTCGATGTGTCCGGTGGGGGCGAGCTCGCTTGTGCCAGGGCAGCCGGTTTTCCCATGGATCGCGTATTTGTTCACGGCAACAATAAGACGCCTCAGGAACTCACGGAGGCAATCAGCGCTGGTGTGGGTCGCATCGTGGTGGACAGCCGCATCGAGCTCGCTCGCGTCTCCGAGATCGCCGGTCGTCTGGGGGTGACCCAGGATATCTACCTGCGCATCACACCGGGTGTCGAGGCTGACACTCACGAATACGTCCGAACCGGATGCGAGGATTCGAAGTTCGGCTTCACGATGCTGGAGGATTTCGCCTATACCTGCATAAAGGATGCCTTGGAGGCTCCTCACGTACGCTTAAAAGGGCTTCACTGCCATATCGGATCGCAGATTTTCGCCCTTCATTCGTTCCGCGAGGCTGCCGAGGTCATGATCGAGTTCATGGCGCGTATCCGCGATGGCTATGGCTATCTCATCGAGGAGCTCGATCTTGGAGGCGGCCTCGGAATTGCCTATACCGCTGATGACAAACCATCCTCCATCGACGAATTCGCGGAGGTAACCACCCAAGCGGTCAAGGATTGCTGCGCTCGCTATGATCTCCCGCTGCCGCGCCTTTTGGTGGAGCCAGGGAGAAGTCTTGTGGCGAACGCGGGCGTCACGCTCTACACCGTCGGCATTCTGAAGACGTTGCCGAATATCAGAAAATACGTGGCGGTGGATGGAGGTATGTCGGATAACATCCGAACGGCTCTTTATCACGCCAATTGTGAACCGGTGATCGCCAATAAGGCCGATGAACCGCGTACGGAGATCGTCACCCTTTGCGGCAAGCACTGTGAAAGCGGCGATGCGGTGGTTATCGACATGCCTTTGCAGCACCCCGACCTTGGCGATATCGTTTGCGTTTTCGCAACCGGAGCTTACAACGCCACCATGGCGAGCAACTATAATGGTCAACCACGGCCGGGCATCGTCTTTGTCAAAGACGGTCAGAGCCGTTTGGTTACCAGACGAGAAACATATGATGATCTGATGGCCCGAGATCTGGAAGGTTAGGGAACAACTATGGCTGTAACGATTGGTTTAGTCGGCACGGGCACCGTCGGCGGAGGATGCATCGATATCCTCAAGAACCATCACGATGATTTTCTCAAGCATTTCGGTGTCGATCTGGAACTGAAGCGGGTATGTTCCCAGAACCCCGAACAGGCTATCGCCCATGGCGTGTCTGATATTTTCACGAGGGACTATCATGAGCTTCTCGATGATCCTTCCATCGACATCATTATCGAGCTGGTGGGAGGAACCACCGTGGCGGCGGATATCGTCCTCGGCGCTTTGCGGGCAGGCAAGTGTGTGGTGACCGCCAATAAGGCCCTGATGGCGACCCGCGGCCAAGAGGTGCTCGACCTTGCCGCTGAAATGGAGAAAGAGGTGGCCTTCGAGGCGAGCGTAGGCGGTGGCATTCCCATCATCGGGCCGTTGAAGCACTCGCTGATCGCGAACAAGATCACCACGGTGATGGGCATCGTCAACGGCACCACCAACTACATGCTGAGCGCCATGGAACAAGAAGGTCTCAGCTACAACGAGGCTTTGGCCAGCGCTCAAGCCAAGGGCTTTGCGGAGGCCAATCCGTCAAATGACGTCGAGGGTTATGACGCCGCCGCTAAAATCGCCATCTTGGCTTCCATCGCCTTCAATTCACGGGTCACTCTCGATGACGTTTTTGTAAGTGGTATCACGAAGCTTACCTTGGCAGACCTGCAAGAGGCCGCAGCCATGGGTTATGTGGTTAAGCTTTTGGCCATTGCTCATCGCACCGACCAGGGCATCGATGTCCGCGTCCATCCCACGATGATTCCCCGCAGCCATCAGCTGGCGAAAGTGGACGGCGTGTTCAACGCTATCTATGTGGTGGGGGACGCCGTTGGCGAAACCATGTTCTTTGGCGAAGGTGCTGGTGCAGGTCCAGCGGCGAGCGCGGTCATGGGAGATGTGATCGAGGTGGCGCGCCACATTCAGCTGGGAATGAAACCGGTCGTGGGATGCACTTGCACCGATGATCTGCCGCTCGTGCCCACCTCGGAGCTCTCTATGAAGTATTACATCCGCTTCTCGGTGACCGACCGTATCGGTGTGCTTGCCGCTATGGCCGACGTGTTCGCGCGTCATGGCGTAAGCGTCTATTCGGTGGTGCAGCGGGGCAAACAAGGCGGGACGGTTGATCTGGTCTATGTCACTCATACCGCCAAGGAGTCGGATGTCCAGGCGGTGCTTGAAGAGATGGCTGAACTTGACGACGTGTTGCGTGATGCTCCCTCGCTCATACGTCTCGAGGGCTAAGGCAACCTTACGCAACCATAAGCAACTTTAAGCAACTTTAAGCAATCTTAAGTAACCTTAAGGATCCATCCTGCCGAAAGGAGGGCGGATTGGAAGATACGAAAATCGGCGTGATTTTCGACTGCGATGGCACGCTCATCGATTCTATGGGAATCTGGCGCGAGCTTGAAAGCAGTCTCGCCTCTCGGGCTGGCGTGGAGCTGACCAAAGAGGATAAGGACGCGCTTACCACCTTCACCATTCCCGAATGCGGAGCTTATTTCTATGAGCATTTCGGGCTTGGAACTTCAGCTGAAGACGTCGTCGGCATGATCGATGACTTCATGATGGATTTCTACTCCCATCGTGCTTGCCCTCGACCAGGAGCGAAGCAGTTTGTGGAGGGTCTTGGCGCCCTTGATGTGGCCATGTCAGTGGCCTCCTCCACCCCGGCTCATCTCTTGAGAGCCTGTATGGATCATGTGGGGCTTTCCCCCTACTTCCTCACCATTCTCTCAGTGGATGATGTAGGGGCATCAAAGCGGGAGCGTGTCATCTATGATCGCGCCCGCGAGATCATGGGTACAAAGCCGTATGCCACGTGGGGATTCGAGGACTCGCTTTATGCGGTGCAAACACTGCGGGGGGCAGGTTATAAAACGGCCGGAATCTATGATTGCGACCTGTCAGCTACCTTCGAAGACCTCATGCGGGAGGCTGATATCGCGATTCGCAGTTTTGAGGATATCGACGCCCCCGAGTTTTTGAGAATAGCCCGGTCTCGGTTATAATCTTCAAAATTGAGGCTCCTATCTTGCCTAACTCTGATATGAAAGAGTCAGGCAGGCTCAGTTTGTCCAAGGAAGCTTCACGTTGTTGAAACTGGCAAGGAAGCTATATGAGCGACTCCGATACTCAGCAATCTCAAAACGATGAGATTAATCAGAACCAAGCGTCTTCCCCTCGAGAGCCAAGCGCGAATCTGACCGATAGTCCCCAAGAGCAAAGTCTTAAGCAGCAGGTGGACGCCAAGCTTGACGCTCTTTCCCAAGATGATGCGGACGCTGGCGCCAAGGCTCAGGCGGATCTCTTCACCGAAGAGGATGTTCTCGCTTCTGATGTTCAAGAAGTGGTCTCAGACCTGAATCCCGCTGATAAAAATAGTGATGGCAAGCGCTTTGATCTGCGAGAAGCGGGCAAAGATATCGCCGAGAGCGTTCAGGCGGCTGGCGCGACGCTCGTCGACGGCTTCACCTCCGGCATAAGCTCCTCCCATGACGCCTTCGAGGCGGATATGAACGACTTCCGGGAGTTCATTCACGATGAGGCCCAAGATATCAAAGAATTCGGCCACGAGATCACCCATCCGAAGGATCTTGCGGAGCACATCAAAGACGACGTGGAGGATATCGGCAAAAAGGTCGAGACCATAGGCAAGGATGTGGCTCATCCGGCTGAGACCGTGCGGGAGCTGAAGGAAAAAGCGGCCCAATGGAAGGTCAAAGAGGCCACCAACGATCAGACGAAGGCGGAGGCTGAGCTCGGGGCGAAACCCTTCGACCAGAAAAAACTACCCGTTTTTCTCAAGATCCTTGGTGTCTTGCTGATCATCGGCGCCTTTGTACTCGCCATCCCCTTAACCTACACAGCCGTTCAAGCTGCGGAATTATGGGCCGGTAATCGTACCTCTCAGCAATTCACCGCCTCGACGGTGTTGGCGATTGTCCAGATGGTTACGTTGATGGCCACCGCTATCACCGATTTAGTTCTCGGGATTCGCATTCTCAGACGGAAGCGGCGCTACGCGGCGCTGACCATCAACGCCCTGTATGTGCTGATGTTCGTCAATATACTTTGCTCCATCATGCTCCATGGCATAACGGCTGTTCTCATCCCCGATGGCGTGGTCATCATCGTTCTTATCGCGGTGCAGTCCTATCTGGATCCGTCGCTTGCGGGAGAACGTGAGCTTCGCCGTAAGCTGCGAGATATGGAGAATCGGGAGGAGGCCGAAGAGGGCACCCTTGGCCTCGATACGGAGGGGCCAGGCTATATTCGCCTGAATTTCTTCAACCTTTTCTGGATTTTCGTGGTTTGCAGCATCCTTGGCCTCATCATCGAGACCATATTCCACGCGATCCTCTTCGGCGACTATCAGGATCGCGCCGGCATGCTGTTCGGTCCGTTCTCACCGATCTATGGTTTTGGCGCCGTCTTGATGACGGTCTTCTTGAATCGTCTTCACGACCGCAACGTCATCATCATCTTTTTCATCAGCGCCATCATTGGTGGAGCTTTCGAGTATTTCACCAGCTGGTTCATGCAATACGCCTATGGCGCCGTGGCTTGGAATTACACGGGAATGTGGCTTTCGATCGGAGGCCGGACCTGCGGGCTTTTTATGGCAATGTGGGGTCTGTTGGGCGTGGTGTGGATCAAACTACTGCTGCCTGTGTTGCTTCGTGTGGTCAATCTCATCCCTTGGAATTGGCGTTACGGGGTTACCGTCATCGCCGCCGCTCTTATGCTGATTGACGGCATGATGACGCTGCAGGCTTTGGACTGCTGGTACCAGCGTCTGTCAGGAGAGCAGCCGGATTCGCCGGTTCAAGTCTTCTACGAGGATCATTTCGACAATAGCTATATGGCGAATCGGTTCCAGTCTATGACCATCCACCCGAGCGATGCTACCCGCGTGAAATCCTAGGGTCAAAGGGTCTTACCTTGTTATCCCTTGACTGAGCCGCGTCTGGATGGCTAAAATACAAAAGTTGCTTTCAAAAGCCCCGTACAAGTAGCGTACAGTGGAAGCGAATAAGGAGGGAGTCCAGGCCCACACCATTCGCGTCGGCGTAGGAAACCGGCATCCTCTGGGACCTACACTTTTGAAACCAAGCAATGGAAGAGGAAAACGTGAAAACGTATCAAGCAAAGCCCGGTGAAGTCGAGCGCCAGTGGTATGTGGTGGACGCCACTGATCAGGTGCTCGGTCGCCTTGCTACCCAAGTAGCCCAAATTCTTAAGGGCAAGCATAAGCCCCAGTACACTCCCCATGTGGACACCGGGGACTTCGTCGTGATCATCAATGCCGAGAAGATTCGTCTCACCGGCATGAAGGCATCACAGAAGAGCTACTATCGCCACAGCGGTTACCCCGGAGGACTGAAAGAGGAAAGCTTCGCCATGGCAATGGAGCGTCATCCGGAGCGGGTCATCGAGCATGCCGTCAAGGGCATGCTGCCCAAGAACACGCTGGGTCGCGCCATGGGCAAAAAGCTCAAGGTCTATGTGGGACCCGAGCATCCGCATAAGGCGCAGCAGCCTAAGAAACTTGAGTTGAAGGGGTAAGCAATGGCAGGTGAAGCTCTTTATTACGGTACCGGCCGCAGGAAGAACGCCGTTGCGCGTGTACGCCTCGTGCCCGGAAGCGGAAAAGTGACCATCAACGGCCGCGACGGTGTCGAGTATTTTGGCCGCGAGGCTCTTTTGAATTATGCGAAGAGCCCCTTTAAAGTAACCGATACCATGAATCACTTTGACGTGATCGCCCGCATCGATGGCGGTGGCGTATCCGGTCAAGCCGGTGCGCTGCGTCATGGCATCTCTCGCGCTCTGCTCGAGGCGGGAGACTATCGTGCGGAACTTAAGAAGGCCGGCTATCTTACCCGCGACGCCCGCATGGTGGAACGGAAGAAGTACGGTTTGAAGAAAGCCCGCAAGCGTCCGCAGTTCAGCAAGCGCTAGAAAAGCTGCAACGATCAAGGTTTTGCAAACGCCCTTCTCGTCGAAAGACCGGAAGGGCGTCTTTTTTGTCACAGACAATTCTTTCCTTTGAAAAGAGATCGAAACATTGGACGCTTAGCTTGATAAAGGTTGTAATCCCTCAGAAGCTTAAGAATGGCTAAACTGGAAGGCAATGACTCGAGGGGCTTATGAAGTTAGAGTTTGCCTCAACCGATAGCCATCGGCGGGAGTAAGTAAGGAGCATGGAGCCAATGACGAACGTCGCAGAAATCTATGGATCAATGGTGTTCGATGAGCATACGATGCAGGAGTGGCTGCCTTCAGCTACCTATAAGCAGCTCATGAAGACCATACGTGATGGTGAGCCGCTGAATCTTGACGTGGCAAACGTAGTAGCTCACTCGATGAAAGAATGGGCCATTGAAAACGGTGCCACCCACTACACCCACTGGTTCCAGCCCCTCACGGGTCTGACTTCCGAAAAGCACGATGGCTTCCTGGATCCTCGTCCTGATGGCCGCGCCATCATGAGCTTCTCGGGTAAGGAGCTCATCCAGGGCGAGCCGGATGCGTCCTCCTTCCCGTCGGGCGGTCTGCGCGC
>CANRPV010000023.1 GCA_947632575.1 uncultured Eggerthellaceae bacterium
GCTTGGCCTATCGGCGGCTTTGATGCTTAAAATTCTTGCCTTCGCGGGACTCAAACCATCCTTCGATCATTGTGTGATCTGCGGTAATGAGGTGACGGGGAGCTCTTTGCGGTTCTCGTTTAGCGAGGGGGGAGTACTTTGCGAGAAGGATCGTCTTGAGGTGGAAAGCGTAGGTCTCTCCTCCTCTTTGGCAAATTGGGCACGCTTCTACTTGGGATCTACCTTTGCGGATATCCTCGCGGGTCCTGTGGATAGAGCATCGGCCCTTGAGCTCATGCGGCTAATTCAGCAATGGGTTATCAGCCATGTGGGAGGTCGTTTTGCTTCTTTGGATTTTCTGTTTACCCTCGTGAAGTAATCCTTGAAGCGAAAAGGGGATTCCCTTATATTACAGGTTTGTGCGTTTAGCGCAGGTTCACTCTTAGCGGTCATGAACCACCATCTTGACGGCTCAGAATGAACGGATTTATCACGTGGCCTCAAGGGCCTGAAAGGAAAGGTGGAACAATGGCAAACAAGGACTCCATCAGCAAGGAGCGCACCGCTGAGCTTATCAAGGAATTCGGCAAGTCCGATCAGGATTCCGGCTCCGCCGAGGTGCAGGTGGCTATCCTCTCTGAGCGCATCCGCAATCTCACCGAGCATCTGAAGGTGCACAAGAAGGACAATCACACGCGCCGTGGTCTGATGATGCTCATTGGTAAGCGTCGTGGCCTTCTGAAGTACATCAAGCAGCGGGATATCGATGAATACCGCGAGCTGATCAAAAAGCTCGGCATCCGCGACAACATTTAAGGAGTACGGACTGGGCCCGCATAGCGGGCTCAGTCTTTAATCTGGCTCGCTGGTGGCGGGCCAGACTTCTATACGGTCGGCGAGGCAAGGGTCTCGCTGCTCGTGGAAAGAGAGAAACCTAAGTACGTCTTTCCGAAGAAGCCCTGGAGCAATGAGGCTGCAGGATAGAAGAGAAAGAAAACATTCAAGAATGGCTAAAATCGTCGAAGAATTCGAACTTTACGGAAAATCCTATCGCCTTGAGACGGGAGAGCTGGCCAAGCAGGCAACGGGATCGGTCTTGGTCACCCAAGGTGAGACGACGGTGCTGGTGGCAGCGGTGGTCTCCAAACAAGAGCGCGATTACGACTTCTTCCCACTGACCGTTGATTTCCTCGAGAAGATGTATGCCGTGGGTCGCATCCCCGGCGGATACCTGAAGCGTGAGACCAAACCCACCGATCAGGGCACGCTAATCGCTCGCATGATCGATCGTCCCATTCGCCCTGGTTTTCCCGATGGCTTTAAGCAGGAGGTGCAGATCACCGCGACCACGCTCGTCGTAGACGGACAAAATCCGCCCGACACCATCTGCGTGGCGGGTGCTTCGGCGGCGCTGCTTGTGGGTGGCGCTCCTTTCGATGGACCGGCTGCCTGCGTACGCATCGGCCGTAACCGTGAAACGGGAGAGTTCATCGTCAACCCCACCTATCAGGAGCAGGAGATCAGCGACCTGGAGCTTACCATCGCCGGAACCGCCGACTACATCTCCATGGTTGAAGCGGGCGCCCAGGAAATCTCCGAGGAGGACATGCTTAAGGCCATGAGCTTCGGTCAAGAGGCCATCGCCGCCTTCTGCGAAAAGCAGTCCGCCTTCCTGGAGAAGGTTAATCCTACTCATATGGAATATGATCTTCATGAGGCTGATCCGGTTATCGCAGAGCGCATCGCTCCCTATCTAGATCGCATGGATCAGGCTCTGCGCAATCCCGACAAGCTCTCTCGCATGGCTTTCGTGGAGGAGCTCAACAACGAGATCAAAGCCAACGAATTTAGTGAAGAGGAGCTTGAGGAGTGGGCGTCGGATATCGCCGCGGCTCTGAAGGCGCTGGAGAAGAAGGCCATGCGCGCCATGATCATCGAGACCGGTGAGCGCGTCGATGGTCGTCGGGCCGATGAGATTCGTCCGCTCTACATTCGTCCCGGGTATCTCCCGCGGGTCCATGGTTCGGGGCTATTCCAGCGTGGCCAGACCCAGGTGCTTTCGATCTGCACCTTGGGCATGCTCAACGAATGGCAGCGTCTCGATTCCATCGATCCTCAAGAGGGCAAGCGCTACATGCATCAGTACAACTTCCCGCCCTATTGCACCGGCGAGACGGGACGTATCGGCGCTCCCAAACGCCGTGAGATCGGCCATGGCGCTCTTGCCGAGCGCGCCTTGCTGCCGGTCCTTCCCAGCGAGGATCAGTTCCCCTACGCCATTCGCGTGGTGAGTGAGGTGTTGGAGTCCAATGGCTCTTCATCCATGGCCTCCACCTGCGGATCAACCCTTGCTTTGATGGATGCTGGCGTGCCGATCAGCGCTCCGGTTTCCGGTGTGGCGATGGGACTTATCAAAGAGGGTGACGACGTCGTTATCCTCACCGATATCCAAGGTATCGAGGACTTCCTCGGTGACATGGACTTTAAGGTTTGCGGTACGTCGCGTGGCATCACCGCTCTTCAGATGGACAATAAGGCCAAGGGACTGTCGGTCGACATCCTCGCGCGGGCGCTTAAGCAAGCTCATGAGGGTCGTGCCTTCATTCTGAACGCGATGCTCAACGAGATCGCCGAGCCTCGACCCGAGCTTCGTGAGACCGCTCCCCGCATTGAGGCTATTCATATCCCCGTGGATAAGATCCGCGACGTCATCGGTTCCGGCGGCAAGACCGTCCGCTCCATCCAAGATGAGACCGGTGCCACCATCGATATTCAAGAAGACGGCACCATCACCATCGGCGCGGTGGATGGTCGTGCGGGAGAGGCAGCCAAGGCCATGATCCTCGACATCGTCAAGGAACCCGAGGTAGGGGAGATCTATGAGGGCGAAGTGGTCGGTATCAAGGACTTCGGCGCTTTCGTACGGCTCACCGCCGGAAAAGATGGCTTGCTGCATATCTCTCGCGTGGCCAATGGCCGCGTGGCTAAGGTTGAGGATGTGCTGAACTTAGGCGATAAGGTGAAGGTCCAAGTGCTTGAGGTCGATCCTAAGACCGGCAAGATCTCTCTGGATCGGCTGGATAAGCCGGATGCTCCCCAGGGTGCGGCGCCGGCTCATCGGGGACCGCGCCCCGAAAGCGACGGTGGCGCGCAAAGGCCAGGCCGTACGCCTCGTCGTCGCCACGAGCGGGACTAGACGAGCGGGATTAGGATTGAGAAATCATGATTAACGTAGCGGTAGCCGGCTGCCTTGGCCGAATGGGACAAGCGGTTGTCGAGGCGGTAAACGGCGCTGAGGATATGACTGTGATCTGTGGCATTGACCCTCGTGGGGGCGATGCCACAGGAAGTATCGAATTTCCCATCTATAAGACGGTCAAAGAGGCTCTTGAGCACCAAAAGCCCGATTGCCTTGTGGATTTCACTCAACCTGACGCGGTAGAGGCCAATCTGAAAGAGGCTTTGGCTCACGGGGTTGACTGCGTCGTCGGAACGACCGGTCTTTCTAACGACACGTTAAGCGAATTGGCCGGGTGCGCTCCTGAGGGTACCTGCCTGTTTTACGCGCCGAATTTCACCACCGGTGCCGTGCTCATGATGGAGTTCGCCAAGGCTGCCGCTCCATATTTCCCCGAGGCCGAGGTCATCGAGATGCATCATGAGAGGAAGAAAGACGCGCCCTCTGGGACCGCTATCCGTACCGCTCAGATCATCGCCGAGGCACGCGGATCTCAAATGACGAAGGCCCCAGGTAAGGAAACCGAGATCGCAGGTTGTGAAGGTGCTCGTGGAGCTAACGTGGAAGGAGTGCCCGTGCATTCGGTGCGCTCATCAGGTTTCGTGGCGAGCCAAGAGGTGATCTTTGGTTCTCTCGGTCAGACGCTGACCATTCGCCATGATTCATGGGATCGTAGCTCCTATATGCCAGGCGTTTTGCTGGGCATTCGCAGCGTAGGGACTCGCCAAGGACTCATCGTCGGTTTAGAGAACTTTATGGACTAAAGGCCTTAAGTAAGGCGTTGCCGTGGCATAATATGACATAGGGCGATAAGTCCTTCTAAGTTGCACCTTCTAAGTTGCACTCAATTGATTGCATTCTTTATGAGAGAAGAGGGTACCCATGACTCAAGCTGAGCCTATTTTCGGCCGGATGATCACGGCTATGGTGACTCCTTTCAACGAGAATCGTGAGCCAGATTACAATCGGGCTCAAGAATTAGTGGACCGCCTTATCAAAGGCGGAAATGACGCACTCGTCATCTGCGGTACCACCGGGGAGAGTCCCACGGTGTTCTATCCGCAGAAGATGGATCTTTTTAAAGCGACGATCGAAGCGGCGGCGGGACGTATCCCGATCGTCGCCAACGTAGGCGATAACAGCACCGATGATTCCACCTCGTTTGCCAAGCAGGTGGAAAAGCTCGACGTCGACGGCTTCATGTGCGTGGTGCCCTACTACAACAAACCTCCGCAAGAGGGCATCTATCAGCACTTCAAGACCATCGCCTCCGCGGTGGAAAAGCCCATCATTCTCTACAATATCCCCGGTCGCTGCGTGGTGAACATGGAGGCCGAGACGACGCTTCGCCTCGCGCGGGATTGCAAGAACGTCCGCGCCGTCAAGGAAGCCTCAGGCAAGATGGATCAGATCCAGACGATCATCGATCAGGCTCCCGATGGTTTCGCCGTATACTCCGGCGACGATTCAGCCACCTACGAGATCATGAAGCGTGGCGGCGATGGCGTCATCTCCACGATCGGCAACGTGGCTCCCGCCCGCATGAAGGAGATCGTCCAGTGCTGCGCCGACGGTCGCTTCGATGAGGCGAAAAAGCTCCATGATCGGCTCCTGCCGCTTATGGAAGGCCTGTTTGCCACCTCTAATCCCATTCTGGTGAAAGAAGCCTTGGCGCTCTCTGATTTTCCCGTAGGCGGCGTGCGCCTGCCTTTGGTGGATGCCACCGAGGAACAATCCGAGCGTCTTTATGAAATTATGAAAGAAGTTGGAGTCCTCTAGATCAGTATGAGTCAAAACAATAATCGACCCACCGGTCAGAATCGCGATCAAGCGAATAGGCCAGATCGCAAGAGAACCCGAAGTTACAAGCATGTGAGTCTTGAGAGAAAGCGTCCGCAGCTTTCTCGTGACCAGGAAAAGAAGGATACGAGGCCTCAGACCTCCGATCCCTCGCGGCGGGATTTCGCCTCAACGAAAAAAGACTCCCAGGCATCTCTTAAGATCATCCCCCTCGGCGGACTTGATGCCATCGGCAAGAACATGACCCTTTTCGAGTGCAAGGGCGACATGATCATCGACGACGCCGGTCTGATGTTTCCTGAGGATGACCATCCTGGCGTTGATCTCATTCTTCCCGATTACACCTACGTGCTCGAAAACGCCGATAAGCTGCGGGGCATCCTCATCACTCATGGTCATGAGGACCATACCGGAAGTTTGCCCTATCTGCTTAAAGACCTTGATCGCACGGTCGATATTTACGGCACCAAGCTCACGCTTGGCCTCATTGAGGGAAAGTTCGAAGAGCACAAAGTCACCAACGCCAGACTCATCGAGGTTCATCCGGGCGATCAGATCCATCTCGGTTGCTTTACCGTTGACTTCTTCTCGGTGAATCACTCCATTCCCGGAGCGGTGGGTATCTTTCTGCAGAGTCCCGCTGGCAATGTGCTTCACACGGGTGACTTCAAACTGGACCAAACGCCAATCGACGGGGTTCATACCGACTTCTCCGCGTTGGCTCGTTACGGCGAGATTGGCGTCGATCTCATGATGAGCGACTCCACCAACGCTCAAAACCCTAATTTCACGCCATCTGAGGCCGAGGTGGGAAAGACGCTCCAGTCGATCATCTCCCAGGCCAAAGGACGCGTCATTATCGCGAGCTTCGCCTCCCACATCCATCGCATGCAGCAGATCTGCGACGCGGCCATCGCCAACGGCCGCAAAGTGGTGGTCACGGGACGCTCCATGATTCAAAACACCGATATCGCTCGCAAGCTCGGCTATCTTTCGATCGATGACAGCGATCTGATCGACGCCTACGACTTGAAAGATATCCCACCTGACCAGGTTGTTATCATGTGCACCGGCTCCCAGGGAGAGCCGCTATCCGCGCTCGCGCGCATCGCTAACGGCGAACATAAGACCATCGACATCGAAGAGGGTGATACGGTCATCATTTCGGCGACTCCCGTGCCGGGAAACGAGAAGGCGGTCACTCGCGTGATCAATTCCCTGGCCAAGATCGGCGCCGATGTCTATGACAAGTCCCGCGCGCGGGTTCACGTTTCTGGCCATGCCGGTGCGGAGGAACTGAAGATCGTGCTTTCCATCGTCAAGCCGAAGGCTTTCATGCCGGTTCACGGGGAATCCTCTCATCTGAGGGCTCATGCCTCCTTGGCGGAGCAGACCGGTGTGCCGGCCGAAAATATCTTTGTGCTGGAAAACGGCGATAGTTTGGTGCTTTCCGATAAAGGGGTTCGACAAGGGGAGAGCGTCCAAAGCGGCATCGTGTTCGTGGACGGTCTTTCGGTGGGCGATACCTCCCAGGATGTCTTGGATGAGCGAAGCGTATTGGGAGATCAAGGTCTTGCTTCAGCCGCCGCGGCGGTGTCGTTGCGTAAGGCCAAGCTGGTGGGTGACGCCCAGATCGCCATGCGCGGCATCCCCGGTGGGGACGATCCGCTGCTGGTTCGTGAGATGTCAAGCGAGGTCAAATCTGCTCTCGAAAACCAGTTGTCTCGCGGGGCTACGGTTAAAGAGCTCCGCAAAGCGACACGCGACGCCATCCTGAAGCTGCTTTGGGAAAAGACCAAACAACGGCCGATGGTTATCGTGAACATCCTCGAAGTTTGAGGTTTTCACTGGAGTATAATCATAAAGACGTACCTGAATCTAAAGGCGGGTTTTGCTCTGGGGCAAGGTTTTACCAGGGAGCAAAGCCGGTAAACGAGACTTAAACACAGCACGAAGGAGCAGGGCGTGGCCCGACGAAGCGCAGCGGCATCCCAAGGAGGAAATCGATCCTCATCTCGTGGGAATAGCCAGGATAAACGAAATCTTTCCTCTCGGCGGCAAGTTCCCCAAGACAATCGCATCATTGATGATCAGGCGCGCCATGATATCGGTGGCGTCATCATCATTCTGTTGGCGGTAGCACTGTTTGTCGCCGCCATTCTTCCCACCGAGGGTATCGTCACCTCGGCTCTCTCCGAAAGCCTTCGATTGATCTTCGGGGTGGGGGCTTTCGTATTGCCGTTTTTCCTCGCGGTTGTCGGCATCACCGTCATCGTGCGCTTTGAGCGCCAGCGGGTTCCGGGTCGGGTAACGATCGGCCTTGCCCTAATTTTCCTGGCGATTCTCGGTCTGATCGGCCTTGCCACTCCTATCCAAGAAGGCCAATACGACCAGCTTTTCTACCGTCTGATGCTCATCGATCACGGCGGTTATATCGGCGCAGGTCTTGCTTGGGGAGGACTTGTGCTCTTCGGCCGTATCATCACGACGATCATCCTCATCGGAGTGATCCTCGTCGGCGCCATCATCATTGGTTTCTCCCTGTCGCGGCTCATTGATCGCGTGCGCGCCATTCGCGAGGCCCGTGAGGCGGAAAAGGATTCGGTCATGGCTCCGCCTTTCGCCAGAAGGCGTGAAGGTGGCGTCGATCCTGCGGTGCTCGAAGGTCAAATGACCGGCGATCTTAATGGGGCGTTGCTTGATCAGGAAATGACTCGGCCGCTTCGCTCTCATGACGCCACCGACGTTTCAGCTTTCGGCGCCGGCAGCGGATCCGCGCAAACGCGTCGTTTAAGTCAAACGAAGAGCGATGAGAACGCTCGTCCTCTCTCTCAAAAGGCACAAACCCGTAAGCTCTCTCAAGATGAGAAGGCCTCTTTGGCAAGCGAGAGTGTTGATGGCCTGGAAGGCTCTGAGCTTTCGCAAGGCATGTCGCAGGCTGGAGCTGCGGTATCGTTGATGAGCGACACCAGCACGCCACATCCCATGGAAGGCTTCGAATTGCCCTCTATGGACTTGCTGAAATCCAGTCCTCGGACGAACAAGGATAAATCTTCTGTCCAAGAGCTTCAGGATACGGCGAATCGCCTGCAGGAGACTCTTTCTGATTTCGGGATCAATGCGCGGGTGGTCGATTGGATCGCGGGTCCGACGGTCACGCTATTCGAGGTGGAGCTTCCGGCTGGCGTGCGCGTGAGCCGGGTGACCGCGCTCAACGATGACCTGGCTTTGGCTCTGGCGGCACCGGGTGTGCGCATCTTCGCACCTATTCCGGGTACCAATTATGTGGGTATCGAAGTGCCAAATAAGACACGCCAAACGGTCGTATTAAAAGAGGTGCTTGAGGATGCCGGAAGCGGGCCGCTGCAAATCGCCATCGGAAAGGACGTGGAAGGCAATTCCATCGTCACCGATCTAGCCAAGATGCCCCATTTGCTGATCGGTGGCACCACCGGTTCCGGTAAATCGGTCTCCATAAACGCCATGATCATGTCCATCCTGATGAGAGCAACACCTGCTGAGGTTCGTTTCATCATGATCGACCCTAAGCGGGTAGAGTTCACTCCCTATAACGGAATTCCGCATCTGTATGTGCCCGTGGTCACCGAGCCGAAAGAAGCGGCGAGCGCGCTTTCTTGGGGCGTTGCCGAGATGGAGCGGCGGCTGAAGGTATTTTCCAAGGTGGGCGTTCGCAATATCGGTCAGTACAATGCCAAGGTTCAAAACGGCGAGCTCGAGGATGAGGAAGCTTGCGAGCTACCTTATATCGTGATCATCATCGACGAGTTGGCGGATCTGATGATGAACGTGGGTAAAGAGGTGGAGTTTTCCATCAGCCGCATAGCTCAGCTGGCTCGTGCGGCGGGAATTCACCTGATCGTCGCCACTCAGCGCCCCTCCGCCAACGTGGTCACCGGTCTCATCAAGGCGAATATCACCAATCGCATCGCGTTTAACGTGGCTTCTGGTATCGATTCGAGGGTAGTGCTCGATACTCCAGGTGCGGAGAATCTAATCGGTCTGGGGGACTTGCTCTTTTCCAAGCCCGAGTATCCCAAACCCGTGCGTATTCAAGGCTGCTTTGTCTCGGAAAGCGAGATCAACGCCGTCGTGGATAAACTGAAGGAGCAGGCGGAGCCCGAATATCATAACGAGATCCTGCAAACCAATCTCATAACCCTTGGAGCGAGTTCCCCGGATGGCTCCGGAGGTGGTTCCAGCTCCGATGATCCGCTGCTCTGGGAGGCAGCCGACATCGTCGCTCAAAGCGGTTTAGGATCCACCTCGAACATCCAACGACGTCTCAAAGTGGGCTATTCCCGAGCAGGACGTATAATGGATCAGTTGGAGGAAAAGGGCATCGTAGGACCGGCTAATGGGTCGAAACCACGCGAAGTTCTTGTAGATGTGCTGGAACTTGAGACTTTAAAGGCGTTTGAGCAGAATGATGGCGACGATAACGGCCATAATTATTCCCATGATTCTGCTGCGGACCTATCCTTTTTAGAGGAGTAACAAACAATGGCGCGACAGGTACCCTTTGGTGAAATACTGCACGACGCCCGAAGGCGCAAGGGATTAGACCTGATGACGGTCTCACGTCGCCTTCGCGTACGCTCAGACATTCTCCAAGCTATCGAGAATAATGATTTTTCGCGGATGCCTCCGTCTGGCTACGCGCGCAATATGATCGCTGCCTATGCTCGTTTTCTTGGTCTCAACGGAGCTGAAATATCAAAGCTCTATCTTGAGGAATCCTACGCCTACGAAGTGGGGCAAGCACGTAATGACTCTCTGCGCAGCTCCGATTCCGGCGTGATAAGTTCCCGTCCTTCTCGTTTTGCCGCTCGGCCTGACAGATCGGGTCGCATGGTTTCTTCCGAGCAAAACAGTCCTCAAGGGTCCTCGAGGATGCAGCGAGAAAGGGGAGTCGGCAGGCCTCAACGCACTCGTCCAGGATCGGGTCGTATCCATTTCGATGAGCGAGATGATTTTCGCGAGAGGATCTATGCCCAGGATCGCGTTCACTCCACAAGCCATGGTGCTATCGGAACTCAATATACGAATTTCTACGCGGGTCCCTCCGCGCCGGGCATTCGGAGCCGCCTGCCGTTTTTCATCATAGCCGGCGTTCTTCTGATCGTTTTAGTGGTGGTGCTGATCGTTTCATTCAGCTGCCATAGCTCCAAATCTGAAGATGTGCCGTCGATGCCCATCGCTGGTTTGACTGACACATCCGATCCGGAGAATAACGAACAGTCACCGGTTTCAAATCCTGCGCCGACCAGCGCCGTGTTCGCTTACGACATTCCGAGTGGTCAGTCGGCTTACGTGGAGATCTATATCGATGGCGCCGAGCTACCTGAAGTAGCCGCCACCCAAAACGGTCCCTACTCTCATTCATACAATGTAACCGGAACTCTTCGTTTCGTGACCACGAATCCGACCGCTATCCAGGCCACTATCGACGGCACGGCCATTGAGTTCACCGATCCGGATGGAGATGGTGTCTATACCTACACCGTCGATTTCCCGACGATTCTCGCTCAGTGGACGCAGAATAACGCCGCCGCTATAGCTGCGACTCAGCGCAACAGCTCCTCGTCTTCGGGAGGTTCCAGCAACTCTACAACGGGAAATAGCTCGGGAGCATCGGGAACTTCGGGAACTTCAGGAACTTCTGGCACGTCGGGATCCTCGGGAACATCCGGGTCCTCAGGTTCTTCGAATAGCTCCAATTAAGAGTGGTTCCAACGAAGCGCCAGATTCTTAAAGGACGAATTTAAAAGGGCCAATCGGACGATGAGCATAGCGACCAATAAAGAAAGGGCATGAGGTTATGGCCAAGGAATCTAGTTTCGACGTTGTTTCCTCTGTGGACATGCAAGAGGTTGATAACGCGGTCCAACAGGCGAAAAAGGAAATAGTCCAGCGCTATGATCTGAAGGATTCAGGCTCTAAACTTGACCTCGATAAGGCCAAGTTCGCGATAACCGTCGCAGCCCCTTCCGACTTTGTGGCTAAACAGGTTATCGATGTCCTCGGATCCAAGCTGATCAAGCGTGGCGTCGAACTTTCCGCCCTGAACTGGGGCGAGGTTCAAGCTGCTTCAGGCGGCACGGTACGTCGTGTGGCCACGATCATTAACGGTATTGATAAAGACACCGCCTCGAAAATCTCCAAGGAGATACGCAATCTCAAGCTGAAATGCAAGGTTTCGATCGAAGGCGATAAGCTGCGGGTAAGCTCTGCCTCCAAAGACACGCTCCAAGAGGTTATCGCCTTTTTGCGAGACAGCGATTTCGGTCAACCTCTTCAGTTCGTGAATTATCGCTAGGCGATAGTCGCATATCTTGGGATTATGAGCTCGGTTCTTGCTGATTGCACCAGTTCAGGTAAGGCAAACGATTTGATATCGGGCGCGTGTGAGAATCAACGCCGTGTGGCCTTTGTCACCATGGGTTGTGCCAAGAACGAGGTAGACAGCGCTCATATGGGCAAGATCCTTCAAAAGGCTGGCTATACCTTGGTAGATGAACCCGATCAAGCGGATGTGGTGATCGTCAACACGTGTTCGTTTATCCAAAGCGCCACCGAGGAAAGCCTTGAGGCCATATTCGACGCGGCGAATCTCTCTCGCGTAACAAGTGGCGAATGCGCTTTGGTGGTGGCCGGTTGCCTGCCGGCGCGGTATGGTGATGAACTCGTACAAGAACTTCCCGAAGTAGATGCCTTCGTAGCCTGCGAAGATGAGGCAAAGATCGACCAGGTACTGGCAGCGCTTACCTCTGCACCAGATGACAAGTCGCAACAAACCGAACAGGGTTATCCGTCTGGTTCTGACGTGGCTGAAACCTATGCAGATGAGGCAAATGCGGCTTGTGAGGCTTATGATGCTCATGAGGCTCATGAAGCTGAGGGTGCTGATGAACTTGTTGATGATGTTGATGGGCTTGATAATCAGCTCGCTGACGATGAACTCGTCGATGATGGGTCATCTCTCACGTTTGATCCGGTAGAGCCTCATCTAAGCTTCGCCTACGTAAAGATATCCGATGGTTGTGACCGCTTCTGCTCCTACTGCACGATTCCTTTTATCCGCGGTAGGTACCACAGCTATAGCTTCGAGCAGATCTACGATGAAGTGGCCGCCCATGTGGCGTCGGGAGTTCAGGAGATCGATCTGGTTGCTCAGGACACCGGTCGCTGGGGTGAGGATCTTACTCCGGCTCGAGATTTAGCTTGGCTAGCCGATAAGCTCTCAGAGGCATTCCCCGACACCTGGTTTCGTCTTCTCTACATTCAGCCTGAAGGCGTGAGCGACAGACTCTTAGAGGTTATGGCTCAAAGGGATAATCTCTGCTCTTATCTAGACATCCCTCTTCAGCATATCAGCGGTCATCTTTTGAAATCAATGCATCGTCGGGGGGATCGAACCTCGGTTGTGACTCTGCTTGAAAAGATTCACCATTATCTTCCCGAAGCGACGCTCCGCACGACTCTAATGACTGGCTTTCCCGGAGAGACCGAAGAAGATTTTGAGGAACTCTGCGAATTTGTCTCAGAAGGCTTCTTTGACTATATCGGCATCTTTGCCTATTCTCGTGAGGAAGGTACAAGGGCCTTTGATCTGCCGAACCAAGTTGATGAAGACGAAAAGATCGATCGAGCGCGGCAGCTCAGAGAACTAGCTGATTCGATCTGCTCGGCGAAGATTGCAGAGCGAATCGGATCTCAACTTGAGGTTTTAGTAGAGGCGATCGAGGACGACGGTCAGGTTGTTGGCCGCGCCCAATGTCAGGCACCTGAGGTTGATGGTTCCACGTTCCTCGACAGAGGAACCCCCGGCCAAAAGCTCAGGGTAATTATTGACGATGCCTTGATGTATGAGATGGAAGGGACTGTAGTCGATGGCTGATAGTGGGTCATCAGAGCGTCTTTGGACTCCGGCGAATATCGTCACTATTATTCGCATTTGCCTGGTGCCTGTTTTCGTCGTTGCGCTTATCAGTCCTTGGCCCCAATGGTTCGGACTTACCGACATCACCAATGAAACGAAAAGCCTGATCGCCGCAGGACTATTTATTGTAATCTCCTGCACTGATTGGATCGACGGCTATCTCGCTCGATCTCGGCAGGAAGTCACCGATTTCGGTAAATTCATGGACCCCCTGGCCGATAAGATCCTGGTGGCAGCTGCACTTCTGGCTTTGGTCGAACTCTCGGTGTTACCGTCATGGCCGGTGCTCATCATTTTGGCTCGTGAGTTCATCGTCTCTGGTGTCCGCATGGTGGCTGCGAGCAAAGGTGTGGTCATAGCCGCGAGCTGGTACGGTAAAGCAAAAACCGTCACCCAAATCATCGCCGTTGTTTTGTTTTTGATAAAGGATAGCCTCTCGCTTCCCAATGCCGAAGCGGCCTTCACAAACCCGCTTTATGTAGCTTCTTGGGCTGTGATGATCGTGGCATTGTTCCTTACCATCTTGTCGATGCTGGATTACCTGTCCAAGGCACGCAACCTCATCGGGCTTGGGAAATCCTCTGCCAGCGAGGATCTTGAGGGTGAAAAGAGCACTATCGAAGAGCTCGCCCAACAAGTAATTACACTAGCCACCGAGCAGGCAGTGAGTCTCGGAACCGCCGA
>CANRPV010000024.1 GCA_947632575.1 uncultured Eggerthellaceae bacterium
ATCAGGGCTTTGCCGCCAGCCTCGCCGCGACGGTCTGTCTGGTGATCGCGACGTTTTGGGGTCTGCCCGTCTCGACGACCCATACGAAGACCACCGCCATCATGGGTGTGGGCGCCGCTCGCAATCCCAAAGCCGTAAAGTGGTCCATCGCCGTTGATATGGTTAAAACCTGGGTGCTGACGTTTCCCGGCTGCGGCCTCATGGGTTTCGTCTTCGCCCAGCTCTTTCTCTTTGTTTTTTAGCTTACTCGGAAAGGATATGAGGATATGGCGAAAAAGGATAAGTTCGACTACTTCAAACAGTACAAGACCCTCTCCGAACTGGCCTTGAAGAGCTCAGATATTCTCAATGACACCGTGAAAGATTATCCCGGGGCCGACAATCTGGGCGAGTATTTAACCAAGGCTCATGAGGTGGAAAACGAGGGAGACAACGTCAATCAAATGATCTTTCAGACGGCGGCCGTGGATTTCATGCCGCCCATTGATCGTGAGGATGTCATCGAGCTGGCTCAAGTGCTCGATGATGTGATCGATACCGTCGAAGACGTCATGCAGCATCTCTACATGTACGACGTGCAGAGTATCCCCGAGGACGCCAAGCATTTTTGCGAGCTCATTCGCAAGAGCTGCAAAGCTCTCGACAAGGCGATGGAGGATTTCCACAACTTCAAGAAGTCAAAGAAGTTCCGCCAGCTGATCTCTGATATCAACACCTATGAGGAAGAGGCGGACGCGCTGCATATGAATGTGATGAGAGCCCTGCACACGACCCAAAAGGCCGATGTCCTGCAAGTGCTCGTCTGGACGCGCATGTACAGCATCATGGAGGCTTGCTGCGACGCCTGCGATCATGCTGCCGATGTGATGAGTACCATTCTGATCAAGAACATGTAACTTAGAGCAGTTCGGGCAGCACTGTCGCGGTCTGTTCCGGGGTGCTCGCATGGGCTGCTTGATATCGCGAATCGCCTCGCGAACTTGCGTTAATTCGCGAGCTCGCGTTAGCCAAAGAACGTTTCGCGTTAACCAAGGTACGTTAACCAAAGAATCAAAAACAAAAAACTGGCGGCTCAAAGCCGCCAGTTTCATAGGATCAACCTGCGATAAGGCTAATCGATTTCCTCGAAGACGTCCTTAGGCAGACCACAAACGGGGCAGCACCAGTCATCGGGCAGATCTTCGAACTTGGTGCCGGGAGCGATACCGTTGTCAGGATCACCAGCAGCCTCGTCATAGATATAGCCACAGGGACACAGATACTTCTTCATGGCGGTTCCTTTCCTTCGCGGGTAGGATGGCAGCTCGCGAATTCCTTTCATGGCGAACTCACTATCCGATAACAGAATCGTTGGTGCCACTATAGCGGTTCTTGAGAGGGTTAAGTGCCCTCGTCATGAAGCCGTTTCCAATTCTTGATAATTGACTTTGGTGTGCAGCTGATCTTACGAATAGCCGATACCACTCGTAGCTGATATCAGCTGGTCTTGCTAATCGACAGGAAGCAGCAGCTCGGCAATCTGAACGGCGTTTAAAGCCGCGCCCTTACGAATCTGGTCGGCCACGACCCAAAGGGCCAGTCCGTGCTCCACGGTATCGTCGCGACGGATGCGTCCCACATAGGTGTCGTCGGTGCCAGCTAAAAGACCAGGCATGGGATAGAGGTTGTTTTCGATATCGTCCATCACCTGCACGCCTGGAGCGGCCTCTAACGCTCGCCGAGCGTCCTCGGGCAGTACCTCATCCTCAAATTCCACGTTGATGGCCTCGCCGTGGCAGCGAAGCACCGGAATTCTTACGCAGGTGGCCGCCACCTTGATGCGTTCGTCGTTTAAGATCTTCTTCGTCTCGACGACCATCTTCCATTCCTCTTTGGTGGATCCGTCATCGAAGAAGACATCGATATGGGGAATGGCGTTGAAAGCGATCGGATGTTGGAAGGCCTCAACGGTGAGATGGTCGTAGTCCACTCCTTCGAGGAACGCCTGGGTCTGGCTGTACAGCTCTTCCATGGCTGGTGCCCCCGCACCGCTGGCAGCCTGATAGGTGGAAACGACGATGCGCTTGATGGGTGAGAGGTCATAGAGAGGCTTGAGCGCCACCACCATTTGGATGGTGGAGCAATTGGGGTTGGCGATCACACCCGAGTGGAACTCGAGATCCCCGGGATTGACCTCGGGCACGACCAGCGGCACGTCCTCATCCATACGAAACGCGCTGGAGTTGTCGATCATGATGGCGCCTGCAGCGGTGACGGCATCGCGCATGGCCTTTGAGACGCTTGCTCCCGCAGAAAACAAGGCGATATCGACGCCTTCGAAACTTTCGGGGGTCATTTCTTCCACCGTGAGGAGGCCTTCGGGAACCATACCGCAACCCTTAAAAAAGATCTCCTTACCAGCGGATCGAGCCGATGCCAAGGCGCGAACCTCGGAGGCGGGGAAATTCCGGTCGTGGAGCACTTGGAGAAACTCCTGGCCTACGGCGCCGGTGGCGCCTGCAACGGCAACCACGGGATGTTTGGGCATTTCTTTGTTCCACATAAGTGCTTTTCCTTCCGTAAGCTTCTATTCTCTTAGCGTCCCTTGACCATTTTCGCGGCAACTTCCTCGGGCGTAAGCTGGGTCTCCTCAAACACGGAATCCGAGTCGAGGCCGAAGGCGGTGTGCAGTGCCTGGACAGCCGTCGCCGTCTGGGCTTGATCCACCACCATAGACAGGCGAATAGGGGAGGTGGATATGGCCAAGATGTTGATGGACTGATCGCCGAGCACGGTGAAGGCGCGGGCGGCGACGCCCGGGGATGATTTCATTCCGGTTCCCACCAGGCTGATCTTCGCGATATCCTTATCTACCACGATAGCCTTCGCGTTGATGTCGGGCAGGATGCGCTCAAGGGTTTCGCAGGCTTTATCCAGATCAGATTCGGGGCAGGTGAACGATATATCGGTGAAGCCCTCCTCGGAAATGTTTTGGATGATCATGTCGACGCTCACCATTTTGGCGGCTAGCGCAGAAAAGACCTTGCCAGCGACACCGTTCATATCGGGAACCGAACGCAAGGTAACTTTGACCTCGGATGTATCGTGAGCGATGCCGGTGACAGCCGCTGTCTCCATAGCTGAATCCTCCTTGATATAGGTGCCTTCCTCATCGCTAAAGGCTGAACGAGAGTGGATGACCACCTTCCATTTGCGAGCAAACTCGACGGCTCTGCTCTGCAAAACCCCCGCTCCGGCACTGGAAAGCTCAAGCATTTCATCATAGGAAATCTGGGAGAGCTTGCGCGCCCGTGGAGCCACACGCGGATCGGCCGTGTAGATGCCGTCCACGTCTGAGTAGATCTCGCAAACGTCGGCATTGATACCCCAGGCGATGGCCACAGCGGTGGTGTCTGACCCCCCACGACCGAGGGTGGTGATATCGCCGTTTTCGTCAATGCCCTGAAAACCGGCTACAACGGGGATAACGCCTTCGCTAAGAGCGTCGAGAATACGTACGTTATCGACGGTGACGATGCGGGCCATCTTGTGAAGACCGGTGGTGGAGATGCCGGCTTGGCGGCCGGTGAAGCTCATGGCCTTATAACCAAGCTTGTCGATCGCCATCGCGAGCAGCGCCATGGACACTTGCTCACCGGTGGAAAGCAGGCGATCCATTTCCCGTGAAGGGGGATTGTCGCTGACCGCGGCCGCAAGTCCCACGAGTTCATCGGTGGTTTTTCCCATAGCGGAAACCACGGCCACTACGTCGTTGCCCTGTTGTTTGAGACGCACAAGACGCCGTGCTACGTTTTTGATGCGATCAGGTGAAGCCACTGAGGTTCCACCGAATTTCGCAACGATTAATGCCATGATTAGTCCGTTGGCCCTTCCCATGCGTGCCACTGAGCCTATTGAAGGCCTAAGCGAGGCAAAACTTCTTTGAGCTTTCACTATACCAAATTACATCGTTGATAAGCTGGCATTGGGAAGCTTTGAACTTGCGTTCTTTTGACAACGATTCCGGAACAAGGCTCAGAAATGGCTATTATGACGAATTAAGTAATCTTGACGTTCCAGTATCTTGACGACGCGAATGCGCTAAGGAATTAGCTGGAAAATTTACTGGAGGCAATAAGACGTAATGCCCGCGATCATCACTCATGACAGCTTTGGCAGGGATCTTTACCATGAGCTCTATGAGTTCATCGGCTCGGGTAAAGACGAGCTCGACGCCTTTCTTCTTGGCAATCAAGGGCCTGATCCGCTGTTTTTTGCGTTTTTGAACCCACGGCTTCAGCGTGTGATGATGCTCGGTTCCCAGATGCATCATCAACGTCCCACGGAAATCATCGTCGCTCTTAAGCAGGCTTGCGAGCGTTTGCCTGAGCAGGAGCGCGGCATCGGAAGAGCTTACTGCCTAGGCTTCATCTGCCATTATCTTCTCGACTCCACCGTCCATCCCTATATCAAAAGTCTTGAGGCTGCCTATTGCGACGCAGGCGTTCCCGGTCTTGATCGAAGCCAAGCCAAGGACGTCCATGCCCTCATCGAAAGCGAACTGGACGAACTGGTGCTCACGGTGAAGCGCTCTGCCACCATCGCCACATTCAATCCCTCAAAGGAAATTCTGTGCGCTTCGGACTACGTGCTGACCGTTTTATCGCAGCTCTACGTCTATGTGGCCGAATCGGTTTTTGGACAAGCCATTCCGCTTGACACTTTCTTCTGGTCCGTCAAACAGTATCGGGCTGTGATGAGCTTCTTCTATTCGCCTTCGGGCTTAAAGCGCAATCTCATAGGACGCATGGAGATGCTTGTGCGCCCCCATTCGTTCTACCGCGCCATGGGGCATCGCAATATCAAGCTCTATGAGAGCGATTTCGACAATCGCGATCACGAGATCTGGGTAAATCCCTTTACCGGCAAGGAGTCGAGGCAGAGTTTCTTCGATCTCTACGATGAGGCTCTTCAGCGTGCCCAGACGCTGCTTCCCCTCTTTGACGAGGGAGGCTTTGATGCGGTGAAGGCTCAGCAGATCACGGGAGACTTGAACTTCATCGGAGAGTTGGCCGTGGCAACCATCGTGTCCATCGAGTCCGCGGAGTAGGGCGTCATGGGTCAAGAGCTGGTAGAGCTTCCGGTTTGGTTCACCTTCGTCGCCACGCTAACTGGTGCTTCGGCCGGCGCGATGTATGCCGTTCGGGCCAAATACGACCTCTTCGGAACTGTTACCATCGCCTTCGTCTCCGGTCTTGGCGGCGGCATCACACGCGATGTGCTCCTGCAAAACGATGGGATATTCGCGTTTCAGAACCCTTATTTGCTGATTGCCACTTTTATCGGTGGAGCGTTGGTTTTCTATTTCGGCAAGATTGCCACCTATATCGATGGACTTTCCATCTTTCTGGACAATATCTCGGTTGCTTTTTGGGCGCTTATCGGCGTTACCAAGAGCCTATCGACAGGGCTTAATGCGGTGCCAGCCGTGATCCTTGGCACGGTGACCGCCGTCGGCGGAGGAATTTTGCGTGCGGTGCTTATGAATCGCGTGCCCACGGCGCTGCTCACCGGGACGCTCTATGGCTCAGCGGCCTTTTTCGGCTGTGCGCTCTTCGCGGTGATGAACGCTTTTAACATTCTGCCCGAGTACTCGGTAACCATATCTGTGGCGCTCATCATCGCCATACGCTATATCTCATTGATTTTCGGCTGGAAGACCAAGCCTCCTCATGACTACACCGATGCGGTGGCTCATGCAGTGACGGCTCCCGTGAAATACGTCGCCGAAAAGGCTGGCGTGAACGTGGACAAGCCGATCATTCCGGATGATAAAGATTCGCTCCGTTGGAAAATCTCCCATGCGTGGAAGGTGTTTTCCGATCGCATATCGGGTCGATGGATGGAGGAAGACGAAGCCACTCAGGGCGAAAAGGGTCACGAGTCCTCGGCACTTCAGGACCATGATACCTCCCACGATAAACCTGAAGGCGGCAAATCTGCAGGTGGTAAACCCGAAGGTGAAAAGCCCGTAGACGACAAGTCCGAAGGCGGCAATCCCCAGTCATGACCGGGAAAGAGGGGAAAGCCGGGCGCGCTGGGAATACCCGGGATACGGGTAAAGCCGGAAAAGCGGCGAAAATCGGGAAAGCGGCGAAAGTCGGAAAAGCCAAGCGTTTAGACCAATGGCTCATAGAAGCTGGCTTTTTTGAGACCACCGACGAGGCCTTGCGAGCCATTCTTGCGCGAGAGGTGAAGGTGGGGGATGACTACGCGAGCTCACCTGCTCAGCTGATTTCTTCAGACGCCGCCGTGTTCGTGAAACAGCCCAAGCGTTTCGTCTCCCGGGGAGGGGAGAAGCTTCAGGGAGCCTTGGAGGCTTTTCAGGTCGATGTGTCGGGTTTGCGCTGTTTAGACGCGGGTGCTTCCACCGGAGGTTTCGCCGATTGCCTTCTTCAAGCCGGTGCGGCGGAAGTTTCCTGCGTGGATGTGAACTATGGGCAGCTCGCCTGGTCAATTCGTAATAACCCTCGGGTGCGGGTCTTTGAGCGCACCAATATCCGAAACGCTAATCCTGATTCTCTCGGTGCACCCTTCGACCTTATCACCGCCGATCTCAGCTTCATCGGACTCGCCGGTTTGGCGCCGGTGTTTGCTCGTTTGAGCCATCCAGGCACCATCTTCATCGGCCTTATCAAGCCCCAATTTGAATCGATGCCGGGAGAAAGCGATCACGGCGTAGTGCGCGATGAAAACGTGCGCCAGCGGGTCATTGATGAGGTGAGTGAAGCGTTAGCCCTCTCGGGCTTCAGAGTTGACGGTGTTGTTACATCTCGCCTGAAAGGCCCCGCCGGCAATATAGAATACCTCGCAAAGGCGGTCTATCGGGATACCCGGTCTTGAGGAGGCGGCGAGCATGGCAAAGACAGCGCTGGTTACTGGAGGCTCATCGGGCCTTGGCTATGAGATTGCGAAGCTGTTTGCCAAGGATGGCTATGACCTGGTGCTGGTGGCTCGAAATGAGGACAAACTCAAAAACGCCACCCAGCAGCTTGAGAATGATTTCGGCATCAATGCTCATTACATCGCTTTGGATCTGAGTGCTCCGGGAGCCGCCGATGCGCTGATAAGCTCCTTCGATAAGCTTGATATCACCATTGACGCTTTGGTGAACGACGCCGGCTTCGGAATTTCGGGCACCTTCGTGAAAAGTGATTGGAAGAAGCAAGAGGAGCTGCTCAACGTAAACATCGCGGTGCTCACCAAGCTTTCCCATGAGTTCGGTGCTCGCATGGCGGCACGCGGCAGCGGTGAAATCCTCAACGTGGCCTCGATCGCCTCTTATCTGTCAGGGCCTTACATGGCAACCTATTACGCATCCAAAGCCTACGTGCGCTCACTCACTGAGGCGCTGCACGCCGAGCTTAAGCCCTATGGCGTCCACGTGAGCTCTTTGAATCCAGGTCCCATCAAGACGAACTTCTTCAATAACGCCGGCTTCGGCAAAAAGAGCGTTTTCAGTATCGCGGATCCTCCCGCTATGGTGGCTCATGCTGCTTACAACGCCTTGCGTCATAACCGAGCCGATTGTCTCCCAGGAGTTATCGCGAAGCTTGCCAATATCGGCATCCGCTTAGTGCCTTCTTTTGTGGTGCGCAATCTTATCGCCGTGATGCAGCATCCCTACGCGAAGAAAAACGATCCCAAAGAATAGGTTTGAGTTCTTTAGCTTTAGCTCTTCAGCTTCAACTCTTGCTTTAGCCCTTCAGTTTCAGCTTCAGCCTTTCAGTGTTAGCTTCAGCCCTTCAGCATTAACTCTTGCGCTTTAGTTCTTTAAGGAGTTGATAGGGGCGGGCATACGACCGCCTCTGTGGGCGAAGACCATCCCCGCGTAACCATTTACCGGCATGACCGGTGCAAAGCCGAGCAATCCTCCGAAATCCAAGCTATCGCCGACGGTTTTGCCGATGGCCGGGATCACGCGTACCGCGGTGGTCTTGTTGTTGATCATGCCGATAGCGCATTCATCAGCGATGATGCCGAAGATGGTCTCGACGCTGGTATCTCCCGGTATAGCGATCATATCCAGGCCCACGGAGCAAACGCTGGTCATGGCCTCAAGCTTTTCGATGGAAAGAGCGCCCTCTTGAGCTGCCCGAATCATGCCCGCGTCTTCCGACACCGGGATAAAGGCGCCGGACAGACCGCCGACCGATGACGACGCCATGACGCCGCCTTTCTTAACGGCATCGTTGAGCAGCGCCAATGCCGCGGTGGTTCCAGGGCCTCCGCATTGACCGACGCCCATGGCCTCGATGATCTCCGCCACCGAATCCCCCTCGGCGGGAGTGGGGGCGAGGGAAAGGTCCAGAATGCCCTTTTGGACGCCGAGGCGTCGAGCGGCTTCGCGGGACATGAGCTCGCCCGCGCGCGTGATCTTAAAGACGGTGGCCTTGATGGCCTCGGCCACGGCGGTGAGATCGGCGTCTTGCGGCATATCCTTAAGCACCGCTCTGACCACGCCCGGTCCGGAGACTCCAACGTTGACCACGGCGTCTCCTTCGCCTGAACCGTGGAAGGCTCCAGCCATGAAGGGGTTATCCTCCACGGCGTTGCAGAAGACCACCAGCTTGCTAGCACCGATGCAGTCCTTATCGGCGGTCAGCTCCGCAGCCTTTTTGATGACACCTGCCATGGTGAGCGCAGCGTCCATGTTGATGCCCGCACGGGTTGAACCCACATTGACCGAGGAACAAACCCGCTCGGTTGCCGCGAGGGCATCGGGGATAGATGCCATCAGCTTGCGATCGGATTCTGACGTTCCCTTCTGCACCAGGGCAGAAAAGCCTCCGACAAAATCGACCCCCACCTCTTTGGCGGCACGATCCATGGCGATGGCGATGGGGGACAGATCGGTTGCCGGTGTGACGGCGCAAATCTCGGCGATAGGGGTCACCGAGATGCGTTTGTTAACGATCGGAATGCCAAACTCTCGCTCCAGCTGCTCTGCCATGGACACCAGCGACTGGGCGGTGGTGGTCATGCGCTCATAAACCTTCGCGGCGAGCCGATCGATGCCTTCATCCACGCAGCCCCGAAGATTGATTCCGAGGGTGATGGTGCGAATGTCCAGATGCTGCTGGCCAATCATCGCGAGGGTTTCTTTGACTTCTTGAGGCGTGATCTGCATGAGGGATCCTTAAGCGTTCGCTGCTAATACTTAAGCGCGATCTGAACGGGAGATAACGCAAACTTTTTGAGGATCTCACGAAGATCGGCTCTTTAACCGTCTTTGTCAGGATAACAAAGATCAGCGATCCTTGCGAAGACTTCATGGCACTTGAGCTTGCCCCATCGTGGGGTTTATCGCGCCCAAGGCTTATCTCATCGAGGGGATGTCATCGAGCAAGGATTACTCCATCGTGAGGTTTTTATGAGGGGAGACAGAGAAGCTCGCTAAACCTTGAGAAGTCTCGTTTCAGGTCCTACAATAGGCTCTATTAAACATGGTGTTGATTATTATGCGAAGTGTTCAATAGGAGTATGACGGTGGCAGTGTTGGTTTCTCAGCGTGAGATCCCTAGAAATGGGGTGACGACCAGCCTGAAGGTTCATAATGGCGGCGCCTTGGCGGAGGATCGTCGTATCGCCCGCTCTAAGAAGGCGCTGCGTCAGGCCCTCATCGAGCTGATCGAGGAGCGGGGTGTCGATGGCTTTACGGTCAATGACCTCTGCACCTATGCCGATCTCAATCGCGGTACGTTCTATAACCATTTTCATGATAAGGATGAGTTTCTGCTCTCTCTCGAGGATGAGATTATCGACGATCTTGAGGGCTTTCGCGTGCAGCTGACTCGGCTCAGTTTTGCCGATCTCGTCCGTTATCGCTTGAACTCTCAGCCTCTGCCGTTTCTAGTGGATCTGTTTGACTATCTCCGCGAGCAGGGCGATTTTCTCCATGCGGTGATGGGAGCTGGCGGTGACGGGCGTTTTTCGCTGCGGTTGCGGGATGCCGTTTGCACCAATCTGATCCGTTCTGTGCTCCATGAGCGTTATCGCAACAACCCAACGCCTTTCGTGGACTATTACATCTCCTTTTATGCGTCAGCGTATCTCGGGGTTATTACCCGCTGGATCGAAAACGGCATGAATGAGTCTTCCGAGACTATGGCGCGAATAGCCATGCGTCTTTTCTTTATTAAACCGGGTGAATCCATCGAACTTTAGTCTTGTCCTTTGGCTCGATGAAGAGAAATTGAGGAATCAGAGATTATGAAACCAAGGAAAAAGAGCAGCAAGTACACCGAGATCAAAACCGAGGTTGCTCCGTCGCAAGGCGCGGCTCAAGGCGCATCGCAAGGCGCGTCTCAGGGCGCGGCTCAACGTGCCGTCCAGGAGACAATTGAAGCTCCCGTCGAGCCCTGCGATCTCCATTTGGGCATCGATGTGGGTTCCACGACGGTTAAATTGGCGGTGTTAGATAACGATCTGAACGTTCGCTGGTCCGTATACCGGCGTCACCATGCCGATGTGCGCGCCACCATCGTCGAGGTCTTAAGTGAGGCCGCCGAGCAGTTTCCCACAGAGAAGATGACCATCGCCATCACCGGTTCAGGTGGCCTACTGCTTTCCCAGTGGCTCGGCATCGAATTCGTGCAGGAGGTCATCGCCTCCAAAACGGCGGTCGAGACCTTCATTCCCAGCACCGATGTGGCTATCGAGCTCGGCGGCGAGGATGCGAAGATCATCTACTTCGATCAGGGCATCGAACAGCGTATGAACGGCACCTGCGCGGGCGGTACCGGCGCTTTCATCGACCAGATGGCGACGCTGCTCAACACCGATGCCGGCGGACTGAACGAACTGGCGAAGGATCACAAAACCATCTATCCCATCGCAAGCCGCTGTGGCGTGTTTGCTAAAACCGACGTCCAGCCTCTGCTTAACGAGGGCGCGCGCAAGGAGGACATCGCCGCCTCCATCTTCCAGTCGGTCGTGACTCAGACCATCTCCGGCCTGGCCTGCGGTCGTCCCATACGCGGTCATGTGGCTTTCCTGGGAGGTCCGCTCCAATATCTGCCGGAGCTGCGCGAGCGCTTCTATGAGACCTTAAACCTCAGCGGGGACTCGATCATCGTTCCCGACAACGCGCATCTTTTCGTCGCCTGTGGCTGTGCCATCGCGGGCGCGGCTGAGAAGAAAGTCAAAGCTGAAACCCTGCCTCAGGTGCTTGAGCGCCTGCAGAATCTGGGGGATGTCCAAGGCTCTGAGGTGGTGCGGCTCGCGCCCCTGTTTGCCAGTGATGAGGAATACGCGGCCTTCAAGGCTCGACATGATAAGGCCAAGGTCAAGACCGCCTCTCTCGCGGATTACCGCGGGGTCGCCTTCCTGGGCATCGACGCTGGATCGACCACCTTCAAAGCGGTTTTGATCTCCGAGACCGGTGAGATCCTTTGGTCTACCTACGTTTCTAATAAGGGCGATGTGCTGGGCTGTGCCAAGACGGCGCTGGCCGATCTCTATCGCAAGCTTCCGGTGGATGAGCATAGTGGGCAGCCTTTGGTAACCATCGGCCATGCCACCGTGACCGGCTACGGCGAAGGCCTATTGCTTGAGGCCCTGCGCGTGGACTCCGGCGAAATCGAGACCGTCGCGCATCTGCGCGGTGCTCAGGAGATGCTGCCTGGTGTCGAGTTTATCTTGGACATCGGCGGCCAGGATATGAAGTGCCTGCGGGTAAAAGACGGCGTCATCGACTCCATCATGCTCAATGAGGCTTGCTCCTCTGGTTGCGGCAGCTTTATCGAGAGCTTCGCCTCGGGACTCAATTTGGACGTCTCTGAATTCGCCCAGACGGCGATTCAGGCCGATAACCCGGTTGATCTGGGAAGTCGCTGCACGGTGTTCATGAACTCACGCGTGAAGCAAGCCCAAAAAGAAGGGGCGACGGTGGGGGATATCGCCGCTGGTTTGGCGATTTCGGTCATCAAGAACGCCCTTTTCAAAGTCATTAAAATCCGTGACCCCCATGACGTGGGCAATAAGGTCATCGTCCAAGGCGGCACCTTCTTAAACGACGCCGTGCTCCGCGCATTCGAGCAGCTGGCCGAGGTGGACGCGGTGCGTCCCAACATCGCCGGCAACATGGGCGCCTATGGCGCCGCGCTGCTCGCGCGGGATCGCTATGGCTCCGAGGTATCTTCCATCGAGACGCCGGAAGAGGAAGGCGTGGTCGAGGAGGCGGAGCGCATCCTCGAAGAGGCCAGCCTGCCTCACAAGCGCTCGAGCATCTTAAGCCTTGAGGCCATCGAGGCCTTGCAGCCCACCCATCGTACCGTTCGTTGCAAGGGCTGCTCCAACAGCTGCCTGCTTACGGTCAACGACTTCGGCGTGGACGAGGAGACCGGTAGACATCGTCGCTTCATCACCGGCAACCGCTGCGAAAAGGGTGCTGGAACCTTAAGCGAAAAGTCCAACGTGCCGAATCTTTTCGAATACAAGAGTCATCGACTCTTCGACTATACGCCGCTTTCGGCCGAGGAGGCGACTCGTGGAACTGTGGGTATTCCTCGTGCCCTCAATATGTACGAGAACTATCCCTTCTGGTTCACCTTCTTCACCACGCTTGGCTATCGAGTGATCCTCTCGGATCCCTCCACCAAAAAGACCTACGAGGCCGGCATCGAATCCATGCCATCGGAGTCGGTCTGCTATCCGGCTAAGCTCTCTCACGGCCACATCATGAATCTGCTGGCCAAGGAGCCGGATTTCATCTGGATGCCCTGCTCGAAGTGGGAGCGCCAGGAGGACGACACAGCGGGCAATCACTTCAACTGCCCTATCGTGGCAAGCTATCCCGAGGCCTTAAGGCTCAATATCGACGATCTGCAGGATTCAAAAACCCAGTTTTTGAATCCTTGGCTTCCCTATGACAATAAAGAGCACCTCAAGAAGCGTCTGTTCCACGAGCTTTGCGAGAACCATAAGGATCTGAGCGAGGCTTATGGGCCGCTACCGACTCAGGCCGAGATCGACGCCGCGGTCGAGGCTGCTTGGGAAGAGGATGAGGCCTTCAAGCGCGATATGCGCACCAAGGGCGTGGAGACGCTCGCTTGGATGGAGCAGACGGGCACCCACGGCATCGTGTTGGCCGGACGTCCCTACCATAACGATCCCGAGATCAACCATGCTATCCCCGAGCTTTTGACCAGCTTCGGTCTCGCTGTGCTTACGGAGGACTCGGTCGCTCACCTAGGACAGCTAGAACGTCCCATCCGCGTGGTCGACCAGTGGATGTATCACACGCGCCTCTATGCTGCCGCGAAGGTCGTGACCCAGCGCAAGGACCTGGATCTGATCCAGCTCAATTCCTTCGGCTGCGGTCTGGATGCCCTGACCACCGACCAGGTGCAGGAGGTGCTAGAGGCGGCCGGCAAGATCTACACGGTGCTGAAGATCGACGAGGTGTCCAACCTGGGCGCCGCCCGCATTCGCGTGCGCAGCCTTTTGGCCGCTCTGAAGGATCAGGCGGACAAGGACGCCGAGGAGCAGCTCAAGGAAAACACCCAGGGGAGCTGTCCCGCCGTCTCCATTAACCTTG
>CANRPV010000025.1 GCA_947632575.1 uncultured Eggerthellaceae bacterium
ATGTCAACATCATGAAAAAGGCCATGCATCCCACTCCCCAGAATCAGCAGGGAGGCATCTCTTCCATCGAAGCCCCCCTTCATGTGTCGAATGTGATGCTGGTTTGCCCGAAGTGCAACGAGGCTTCCAAGGTCTCCGTCAAACATGACGAGGCCGGCAAGAAGATCCGCGTCTGCAAGAAATGCGGTCAGGACATCGACTAGGACGGCGAGGGCGACTTGGGAGACTAGGACGGCGAGGACGACTAGGATAACCAGGACGCCTAGGGAAAGTCCCATCGAAGGTTTTGATCTATGACCCGCCAAAGGGCGGGACGCAGGGTCGGAAATCCTGCGTTTAAATCATCGACTGAGAGGTAAAAACAATGGCAGAAACTCCTCGTTTGAAGGAAAAGTACCAGAAGGAACTTATTAAGAAGCTGGAGAAGGAACTGGCTATCGACAACATCAACAAGGTTCCGCGTCTTGAGAAGATCGTCGTGAACATGGGTGTTGGCGGTGCCGCTGGCGACGCCAAGCTGCTCGACGGCGCGATGAACGACCTGCGTGTCATTACCGGCCAGCAGCCGTGCATCACCCGTGCGAAGAAATCCATCGCAAGCTTCCACATCCGCGAAGGCCAAGCCATCGGTTGCAAGGTCACCCTGCGTGGCAATCGCATGTGGGAGTTTTTGGATCGTCTGCTTTCGACCGCTCTGCCTCGCGTACGCGACTTCCGCGGCTTGAACCCCAACAGCTTTGACGGACGTGGCAACTACTCCCTCGGCATCACCGAGCAGCTGATCTTCCCTGAGGTGGAGTACGACAAGATTGATCGTACCCGCGGCATGGATATCACGGTAGTGACCTCCGCCGAGAACAATGAGCAGGCCTTCGCATTGCTGAGAGACCTCGGCTTCCCCTTCAAAAACGAGTAATCATTCACTGATTGTGGCTTGCGATTCGCAAGCATCCTTTAAGGCAACGGTCCCACATCGCGTGGGGTAGTGAAAGAAAGAAGGAGTTAATGGCAAAGAAATCGATGATCGTCAAGGCCAAGCGTGAGCCGAAGTTCTCCACGCGCAAGCATAATCGCTGCGTGCGTTGCGGACGTCCCCGCGCTTACTACCGCAAGTTCGGTCTGTGCCGAATCTGCGTGCGCGAATTGGCCAATAAAGGCGAACTTCCCGGCGTGACCAAGTCGTCGTGGTAGGGATTTGGTAAACGTAACGGGTGTGCCCGCGTGAAAGGCGTCGACGCCACGGGTGTTGACGAACCAAACGTGAGGCTCATCAAGGACCGAAGGAGAAACAAATGGCATTGACTGATCCCATTGCAGATATGCTTACGCGCGTGCGTAATGCGCAGTCTGCGGGCAAGGAGACGGTATCCATGCCGTCAAGCAAAAAGCTCGTGGAGATCGTGCGCATTATGGAGCAAGAAGGCTATATCCGCGGCTATGAAATCATCGAGGGCGAGCCTCGAGCCACTCTCGAGATTACCTTGAAATACGGACCGAAAAAGGCCAAGACCATCCGCGGCATTCGTCGCATTTCCAAGCCTGGTCTGCGTATCTACGCTGGCAAGGACGAACTGCCTCGCGTTCTCGGCGGTTTGGGTACGGCCATCATATCCACAAGCTACGGTGTCATGACCGATCGCGATGCTCGCAAGAAGGGCATCGGCGGCGAGGTCATCGCCTACATCTGGTAGGAAAGGGAGGGAAGTACTTATGTCTCGTATTGGCAAGATGCCCATCTCCGTTCCTGCTGGCGTGGAGGTGAAGATCGACGGTAACACCGTGACGGCCAAGGGGCCGAAGGGTGAGCTTACGCGCAGCTTTCAGCCTTCTATGACCATCAAGCAGGAAGGCGATGAAATCGTCGTCACTCGCCCCGACGACAGCCGTGAATCCAAGAGCTATCACGGTCTTACCCGCACCTTGATTGCCAATATGGTGCAGGGTGTCTCGACGGGCTTTTCCAAGAAGCTCCAACTGGTGGGCGTCGGTTATCGTGCCGCCCTCAAGGGACGCGATCTTGAATTGCAATTAGGCTATTCTCATCCGATTTCCGTTCCGGCTCCGGAAGGCATCACCTTTGAGGTGCCCAGCCAGACCGAGATCGTGGTGTCCGGTCCTAGCAAAGAGCAGGTCGGCCAGGTAGCGGCTAACATCCGCAAGTGGCGTGCGCCGGAGCCCTATAAGGGCAAGGGCATTCGCTATGAGGGCGAGCATGTACGTCGCAAGGTCGGCAAAGCCGGTAAAGACTAACGCGAACGGTAAGGTATCGAAGGGATAGCTATGAATAAACTTCAGAAGAAACAAGCCGGGTTGCGCCGTCGCCATACGCGGGTTCGTGGAAAGATCTCCGGTACGCCAACCCGTCCCCGTCTTTGCGTCTCTCGCAGCAACGCGAACATTTCCGCTCAGATCGTCGACGATGTAGCCCATAAAACCATCTGCGCCGCCTCTACGCTGGGCGCGGATTTTAAGGCCACCGGAGCAAAGGCTGCCACCATCGAAGGCGCTCGTGCTCTCGGCGACATCATCGGAAAGAAGGCTCAGGAAAACGGCGTTAAAGAAGTGGTATTCGACCGCGGTGGCCATCTCTATCATGGGCGCGTCAAGGCTTTGGCCGAGGGCGCTCGTGAGTCTGGTCTGAAATTCTAGAAGGGGATTAGTCTATGGCTCGTAAACAACAGGAAAACGCCGTTCCAGAGCTTGAGGAGCGGGTAGTTTATATCAACCGCGTCTCCAAGGTCGTCAAGGGCGGTCGTCGCTTCGCTTTGACAGCGCTGGTAGTCGTCGGCGATGGCCAAGGTCATGTGGGCGTTGGCATGGGCAAGTCCCAAGAAGTTCCGACCGCCATCAAAAAGGGCGTCGAGGATGCCAAGAAGAACATGTTCACGGTTCCGCTGACCGCTGAGCGCACGGTGCCCCATGAGGTCATGGGCGAATATGGCGCCGGTCGCGTTCTGATTCGTCCGGCTGTGCCTGGTACCGGTGTTATGGCTGGCGGTCCGGTGCGTGCCATCATGGAGCTCGCCGGTGTACAGAACGTCATCACCAAGTCTTTGGGCACCAATAACGCGATGAACATCGTGAAGGCTGCAGCTGAGGGCCTCAAGAACCTTCAGAGCCCGCAAGAGGTGGCGGCTCGGCGCGATAGGTCGGTTGCTGACATCTTCGGCTGGAAGGAGAACTAATGGCTAAGAGTGCTAAAACCCTGCGCATCACTCAGGTACGCAGTGCTATCAGCCGTCCGGCCGACCAGGGCAAGACCCTTAAGGCTCTCGGCCTGGGCAAGATCGGTCGCAGCGTTGAGCGCCCCGATAACGACTCTATTCGAGGCATGATCTTTAAGGTCAAGCATCTCGTAGAGGTGGAAGAAATCTAACGATTCGGGTTCCTCGCATCGCGCCTCACATCGAAAGGTTTTCGAAAAGGCTACGGTAAGGTTTTCGGAGAGGTTTTTGGAAAGGTCTTCGGAAAAGCGATGGCAAGGGACCGCTTATTAAGGAAGTTTGCTGGCTGCGAGCTGCCAGCGCGAGAGAAATCTCGCAAGCGAAACGAAGGAGTTTGACCTATGGAATTAAAAGATCTCAAGCCGGCGAGTGGCTCCCGTCAAAGCCGCAAGCGCATCGGCCGTGGCGACAAGACCGCCGGTCGAGGTGAAAACGGTCAGAAATCTCGTGCAGGCGGCGGGAAGCAGGCTGGATTTGAGGGTGGCCAGACCCCCTTGGCACGTCGTCTCCCCAAGCTGCCTGGATTCAAGAACATTAACCGCGTGACCTATCTGCCGGTAAATGTGGATCGTCTCGAGAGTCTCTATGAGGCTGGTGAGACGGTTGATAACAAGAGCTTGAAGGAAAAGGGCGTTATCAAGCATGAGGATGCCCTGGTTAAGGTATTGGGCGATGGTGACATCACCAAAGCTTTGACAGTTAAGGTCGACAAGGTGTCTGCCTCCGCAAAAGCTAAGATCGAGGCAGCTGGAGGAAAGGTCGAAGAGCCTTGCTAGGATCTTTAATTGATGCGTTCAAGGTTCCGGAACTTCGCAAGAAGATCCTCTTCACCTTGGGCATCTTAGCTCTGTATCGCCTAGGCGCCTATATCCCGGTGCCGGGCATACCATTTCATGATTTCGCGACGGCGTTCACCGATTCCGGCGTGGCGATGACCATGCTCGACCTGTTCACCGGTGGTGCGCTGTCGAACTTCTCGGTCTTTTCGCTGGGAATCATGCCCTACATCACCGCATCGATCATAATGCAGTTGTTGCAAGGCGTTATTCCCGCCATTGGCCGTTGGGCTAAAGAGGGAGATGCCGGTCGGCGCCGCATCACCCAGGTAACCCGCTATATCACCTTGGGCCTGGGTCTTATCAACGCCGTCGGTTATCTGCTGCTCTTCAAATCTCCTGCCTATGGCGTGGTATTCACCAGCGAAGTGCCCGAGCTGGTCACCGATATCCTGGTGGTCTTCACGCTGGTAGCTGGCACCGCGTTCATCATGTGGATGGGCGAGCTCATCACTCAACGGGGCGTGGGCAACGGTATGTCGCTCATCATCTTCATAAGCATCGTTTCTCGCGTGCCCGCTGCTCTCTTCTCTTCGGTTAACTACAGCAGCGACCTCGGCTTCGGCATCGCCGTGACCGTGCTGATCATCGCTGTGGTTCTGGTGTGCATTCCGCTGATCATCTTCGTGGAGCGCGCTCAGCGCCGTATTCCGGTGAACTATGCGAAGCGTGTCCAGGGCCGTCGGATGATGGGTGGTCAGTCCACCTACATTCCGCTGAAGGTGAACGCGGCTGGTGTTATCCCGATCATCTTTGCAAGCTGCCTGATCTATTTGCCAGCTCAGTTGGCTGCCCTGTTTAATGTGGGTTGGCTGACCGTGTTTGCCAACGTGATCTCGAGTGGTTGGGTGAATTGGATTTTGACCATCATCCTGATCGTGTTCTTCTCCTACTTCTACACCTCTATGGTGTTTAATCCGGAGGAGACCGCCGATGCCATTCGCAAGCAGGGCGGCTTTATCCCGGGCGTGCGCCCAGGATCGGCTACCGTGCAATACATCAAGAACGTGCTGAATCGGGTGACGCTTCCTGGTGGTCTGTTTATCGCCGCTATCGCCGTCATCCCGACTATCATCTTCTACTTCACGGGCAATCAGCTGGTGCAATCCTTTGGCGGTACGTCCATCCTCATCATGATCGGTGTCGCGCTGGACACCATGTCCAAGGTGGAGTCGCAGCTGAAGATGCACAACTACGACGGATTCTTCCGCTAAGTCTGAGCGCGAACGCAAGGTAACGCTAGAAGGGAATCACGGCGATGTTCGTGGTTCCCTTTCTTTTTTGTGGCAACGGGGGCGAACTTTAAGCCGCTTCGCGGGGGTATCCTGGTAAGGCGTGCGCTTCCTGCTACAATCGAATGAGCCAAAAAGGGCTCGATTTTTGAAAGGAAAGGCGAGATGAACATCGTATTGCTGGGCGCTCCTGGCGCCGGTAAAGGAACCCAATCAGAAAAACTGATTGAAGAATTCGGCTTCTGCCACATTTCCACCGGCGATATGCTGCGGGCGGCTGTAAAAGCGGGTACTGAGCTGGGTAAAAAGGCAAAGACGTACATGGATGCCGGAGATCTGGTGCCTGATGATTTGATCATCGGTCTGGTTACTGAGCGTCTCTCCGAGCCGGATACCGAAGCTGGGTTCATTCTCGATGGCTTCCCTCGCACCTCCGCTCAAGCGGTTGCTTTAGACGCCGAGCTTTCGAAGCTGGATCGTCCGCTGGATGTGGCTCTGCTCATCGATGTGGATCCTGAGGTTATCGTCAAGCGCATCAGCTCCCGTCGTGTGTGCCGTCAATGCGGCTACGTCGGCACCGTCGAGGACAAAGTTTGCCCGAAGTGCGGTGGCGAGATGTATCAGCGCGACGACGACAACGAGGCTACCGTTCGCAATCGTCTTGATGTCTACAACACCTCGACGGCTCCGCTGATCGATTACTATCGTGGCTGCGACCTGCTGGTTACCATCGATGGCGACCGCAAGCCTGACGTAGTCTACGAAGAGGTCAAAGAGGCTTTGGGCCTCTAGCATAAAAAGGGGAGCAGTACTGAGACCGGCAGGCGCATAGAGGCAGCAAGGACTGTATGCCTACCATTCGGCAAAACATCTCCTATGCCTTTGATCGGTTAAGCGGACAGTACCGCAAAAGCGTCCTTCATCTGATTCGTGCGGCCGTGATTTTACTCGCGGTCGCACTTTTTCTTGAGATTTTCATTTTCAACATCAACTATTTTAGGTCGCTTGGCTATGAAACTATCGACCTGAACGATGAGATTCATCTGCGTAAAGACGATGGCCAGTTTCAGATCACGGCGGTCAACCATGCCATCGAATTCTCAAATCTGAATGTCCCGGTTCATAACCTACATATAGACTTCGATAGCGCTCAACCGGCACAAAACCTTGAGCTCAAGATATCTTTCACCGATGAGGCCCATCAGACCTACTTCGACTCCACGGAATACACGGTGGGCGTTCCCACCGTCTGGGTCTCCACCATGTCTTCGGCAAGCGAATATATCAGTCTCAATACCACAGGCGATGTGGGAAGTCTTCGAATAGAGCTGGTAGGAGATGATATTTCCTATCCCATCAAACTAACCTCCATCTCCCTCAACGCTCATTATCCTTTCAGCTTTTCGATGCTGCGCTTCGGAGTAGTGCTAGGTGTTTTGGTCTTGATCTATATGTTCAGGCCCAACTCCGCTATCTATCGCATCAATATCGTCGAGCAGCAGAAGCGCTCCAAAGCAGGGATCATCACCGCGGTGGCGGTGGAGATATGCCTTGTTAGCACTTATCTTTTCTTCGGATCAAACCTGGTGGGAGTGGCTACGCCCCAGTACAACTATGGTTCTTGGGACGGCTCGAGCATCGTGAACGTGTTCGAGGTAGGGGGAGAAAACGCCCAACAGTATGCTGAGCTGGCCAAATCTTTGGCTAAGGGGCAACTCTATCTCGATGAGGAGCCACCTCAGTGGCTTCAGGCCATGGATGATCCCTATGACAAGGGTGCCCGCGACGAAGCCCAGAAGGAGACCGGAGAGCCCTATCTCTTTGACGTGGCCTATTATCAGGGTCATTACTACGTCTATTTTGGCATCGTGCCGGTCATTATGTTCTATCTGCCGTTTTATCTTGTCACGGGAGCGAATTTCCCCACGGCGATAGGGGTGCTCGTCATGGGCATAGCCTTTATTCTGGGGTGCTCGGCGCTTTTGGACCGCTTTGCCCGATACCATTTCAAGCAGGTGAGCCTCGGACTTTATCTGCTCCTTCAGGTACCGCTCATAGCATGTAGTGGCATTCTCTATCTGTTCAAATTTCCGACGTTTTACTCCTTGCCCATCATGAGCGCGCTCGGCTTTTCCGTTTGGGGTCTGTATTGTTGGATGCGTGGTCGCTCATCGGCAAAGCCGATCCCGTGGTTTCTTCTGGGATCGCTTTGCATGGCGCTTGTGGCTGGATGCAGGCCGCAGCTCATGGCTCTCTCGCTTTTGGCCTTCCCGCTTTTCTGGCGAAGCTACGTGACCGATCGTCATCTCTTCACCAAGCAGGGGGTACGTGAGTTCATTTCGCTTGTCGTTCCCTACGTGGTGGTGGCCATTGGGCTGATGGCCTACAACTACGCGCGTTTCGGATCGGTGAGCGATTTTGGCGCCAACTACAATCTGACCATGAACGACATGACTCTTCGGGGTATGAATATCGGAAGATTGGCGCCTGCCATCTTCTCATTCTTCCTGCAGCCTCCCACGGCAAGCGGTGTGTTCCCCTTTATCCAAGCGGCTCCCTTCGAGACCACCTACATGGGTCAGACGGTGAGGGAAGTGACTTTCGGTGGAATCTTTGCTTGTCTACCGATATTGTGGGTGCTTCTCTTTACCGGGCATGTGCTCAAGCAGCGCAGTCATCAGCGCTCCACCCGTACGATTTTCGGCGTCATCGTGGTGCTTTTGGTGAGCGGTGTGCTGATCGCTTTGCTTGATGCTGAACTAGCGGGAATCCTGCAGCGCTATTACGCGGACTTTAGCTTTATGTTCTTGGCAGCCGCCGTGCTTCTCTACTTCATCATCAACGAAAATCTCCAGCCGCAGACTCTAGCGCAACGGGTCTTTTATGAAGGACTTATCGTCGTTGTGAGCCTGTCGGTGCTCTATAGCGTTCTGCTTTGTTTTATTCCGGAAACAGGTTGGTATTCAGATATCTATCCATGGGCCTATCAGGATATTATTGAGCTTGTAGAGTTTTGGACCTAGATAGGGGAGATAGTAAGCTCTGGGGTTATGTTCTCGGGTACGATCAGGGGTTAAGCTTTGAGATTAATTCTTGAGGTTAAGCTCTGAGATTACGATCAGAGGTCGGAAGCGAATAGGGAAGAGAGGCGATCCTATGCAGTTTTTAGCGGCGGAGTCCTATGAGCAGCTCAGCCAGTGGGCTGCGGAACGGGTAATTGCACAGGTGAATGCAAATCCTCACTCGGTGTTAGGATTGCCGACGGGTTCGACTGCCATTGGAATGTATGCGGAATTGGTGGCCGCCTATCACGGGGACATAGTGAGTTTCCGTGATGTGACGACGTTCAATCTGGATGAGTATTGTGGTCTTGCCCCCGAAAACCCGCAAAGCTACCACTACTTCATGAATGAGCACCTCTTCAAATACATCGACATCAAGGCAAACCGTGTCCATATTCCTGATGGCTTGGTCGATGATCCGGCTTTGGTCTGCGGAAACTATGAGCTTGCCATCAGGGAAGCCGGCGGCATCGATCTTCAGGTCTTAGGGCTTGGCAACAACGGCCATATCGGCTTTAACGAACCGGATGATCATTTCCCCGTGCGCACTCACTGCGTCGATTTGACGCCATCTACGCGCGAGGCAAACAGCCGGCTTTTCAACTCCATTGATGAGGTGCCGTGGAAGGCCTATACCATGGGCGTTGGCACCATCATGCAGGCGCGGGAGATTCTCGTGCTCGTAAGCGGAGCTCAAAAGGCGAAGATCCTGAAAGAAGTCATGGAAGGACCGGTAAAGCCTGAGGTGCCCGCCTCCATCCTGCAGATGCACCGAGATGTGACCATCATTGCCGACAAAGAGGCGGCGACTCAGCTCATCTAGCATTGACACGATCAGGCGGCGCCAAAAGGTCGATCGTCCCATGTCATTGCTTTATCGCCACCATCTTTTTCGGGCTTGTTGTCTTAGCCGCCTTAGCCTGAGGTTTTAGATCGAGGAGGAGTCATGTTAATCCGTAGCGATCGCCTTTTTACTGGCCATGGATTCCAGCCAGGAACCCTCACCACCGAAGGTGACACGATAACTATCGTCAACTATGACAGTGAGCTTTTGGCTCAGGAGTCTGCCGATGTTTTGGCTGGTCAGGAGGCAGACCAGCTCACAGCTGGTTTCGCATCAGCGGCAGGTGAGGCGGATGAGGTATTTGAGTCGAATGAGGTTCTAGACGCATCTGGCTGTTACGTGATCCCAGGATTCATCGATCTGCACTTTCACGGTTGCCAGGGGTTTGATCTATGCGATGGCTCCGAAGAGGCTTTGAGCGCTATAGCCAGCTATGAGGCTTCGCGAGGGGTAACGGGCATCAACCCGGCAACCATGACCTATCCCGAACTTAAGCTAGAGACGGTGATGGAGGCTGTTGCTGCTCATCAAGATGGGCTAGGACAGGCAGCTCTGCTGGGTATCAACATGGAGGGTCCTTACCTTTCTCCCAATAAGGTGGGTGCTCAAAATCCTGCCTATGTGCGCAAAGCGGATCTTGAGGAGTTCCATCGTCTTCAAAAAGCCTCGGGTAACCGGGTCACCCTGGTTGATGTCGCCCCGGAAACCGAAGGAGCGGTGGAGTTCATCAAGGAGGTCTCAGGCCAAACACGAGTTTCCGTGGCACATACCACCTGCACGTATGATCAGGCTGTGACCGCCTTTAAAGCGGGAGCACGCCAGATGACTCATCTGTATAATGCCATGCCCGGCCTCCACCATAGGAACCCGGGTCCTATCGCCGCCGCCGCGGAGCGTGATGACGTCATGGTTGAGATCATCACCGATGGCGTACATATTCATCCAGCGATGGTAAGGCTCGCTTTTAGCCTTTTTGGCAGTGATCGAGTGATCATGATCAGCGATTCTATGAGAGCCTGCGGTTTGGCGGATGGTCTCTACGATCTCGGTGGACAAGAGGTGACCGTACAGGGCAGACATGCCACTTTAGCCGATGGCACCTTGGCAGGATCGGTGAGCGATCTTCATAGCTGCTTTGTCACCGCCGTCAAGGAGATGGGGATTCCTCTTGCGGTAGCGGTGCGTGCGGCCTCTCTCAATCCGGCCACCGCGCTCGGTATTGAAGAGCGTCGGGGCAGTCTTGAGGCGGGCAAAATCGCCGATATCGTCATCCTGAATGAGGATCTTACGATTCGCGACGTTATCTTGCGCGGCGAGCTCCTCTAGGCTTTTGGCTTTTAAAGTTCAGGGTGGATGGCCTCATTAAACCAGCGCGTGATCGAGGTGGGGTGGGTTATCGCCGTACCCACGACGATGGCATAGGCGCCCGCATCCATCGCAGCGCGGGCGTCATCTAGGGTATGGATGCGTCCTTCGCAAAAGACCGGCACGGATCCTGCCTCTTCGGCGGCAGCTGCTGCTTGAGAGAGAAAGACCAGATCAGGACCCTCAGTTTTGGGTAGATCATCGGTGTAGCCCGCCAGCGTGGTGGAAACGATGTCCACGCCCGCTGCGAGGGCACGCTCGACATCTGCCATGCACCCACAATCGGCCATGATCAGGGTTTCACCCTTGAGTGCCTTTACGGTCTCCTCAAAGCTTAAGCCATCGGGACGAGGTCTTCCTGTCGCATCAAGGGCTACGATATCAGCTCCAGCGGCAATGCAAGCACGCGCATGGCGAAGGGTGGGGGTGATGAATACGCCCTCATGACCTTCCTTCCAAATACCGATGACGGGTATCTCCACCCGGCCCTTAATGGCGGCGATATCAGCGAGGCCTTGGCAGCGGATAGCTGCCGCACCGCCGAGTTCGGCAGCTCGCGCGATCTCGGCCATGGTCTCGGGATTGCGCATGGGCTCACCCATATAGGCTTGGCAGCTGACGATCAAGCCGCCTTTAAGCTGTTCGAGGCATGATGAAATCATAGATTTCCCTTCAGTTTCGCGAGGGCGTATTCGGCAGCGCCGTAGATGGGGGCATTGGCTCCGAGTGTGGCGAGCACGACGCTGAGATCGCTATAGCATTCTGCAAGTTGGGAGGCCAGTCCGCGCTTGAGCGCATCAAGCCAAAGTTGCCCGGCGTTGCAAACCGATCCGCCTAAAATGACCATCTCGGTATCAAAGATGTTACACCAGGTGCCGATACAGGCGCCGAGGGCATAGCCCGCCTGTTCAATAATGGTCCGGGCGGCTTCTTCGCCGTCATCTGCTCTATGGGATATGGCGGTGCCTGAAAGATCCTCTCCCGTCAACTCGAAATAGCGCGATTCGATGCCGCTTCCCGAGGCGACGCATTCGATATGGGAGGTCTTACCGCAGGAGCAGAGAAGTCCCTTGGCCTCAGGACTAAAGGTGTGACCAAACTCTCCGGCGAAGCCGTGCTGACCAAGCAGAAGGTTGCCCTGCGTGATGACGGCGCCTCCAAGTCCCGTGCCTGCGGCGATCATCAGGCAGTTTCTCTTGCCTCGAGCGGCTCCAAAACGCGCCTCGCCCAGGGCGTGAGCTTGAACATCATTGAGGACAGCTACCGGCACGTCGAAGCGCTCGTTGACATAGGCCGCTACGGGCTGGCCGCTCCAGCCGGGCAGGAGGCTGTTCGCAAAGGCAATAGACCCGCTTTGGGAATAGACGCGACCTGCGGTGCCGATGCCGATAGCCACCGGCTCGAGTGAAGCCTCCCGCTTGAGATCGCTGATAAGACCAGCGAGGACTTCAAGGACGGCCTCGCCGCCCTCTTCGGCGTGGGTCGATACCAACAGCTCGCTTTCAATGGTAGGACCAGTCTCGTCATAATGCACCACGGCACCGTGCATCTTTGTGCCGCCGATATCGACGGAGATAATGGTAAAAGGAAACTCGAGAGGCTCGGTTATGGCCATAATCAGCCCTCGAAGCTTGCTTTGATAGGAGCGGCGGCCTCCATGAGGCCCTCACGCTTGAGCACCGCGACGATGCGCTCCACGTCTTCGCCGGTGAGGGCTTGAACCGGTTCGCTCATCTGATTGGTGTTAAAGATCCCCATTTGCCAAAGCGCCGTCTTGAATGCACCGACGCCGGCACCGAAGCCGACGGTCGCCTTAACATGGCGGGTGATGTCCATCAGACGTGCGAGTCGATCTTGGATGGTCTTTACCGCGGGCCAATCGCCAGCCTGGGCGGCTTGCCACTGCTCCACGTAGGAGTAGGGATCGATGTTTCCAAGGCCAGGAACGGATCCGTCGGCGCCACCGAGATAAGCTCCATCGACGACCACCTCATGGCCGGTGAGAATCTGAAGGGGATGGCCGACCTCATTGTTGCCGATGATGAGCCAACGGAAGCTCACATCGTCGCCGGATGAGTCTTTCACGCCCTGAAGCACACCCTCTTCGCCGAGGCGAATCAACATGTCGGGCTGCAACTTCGTATGGACGCAAATGGGAAGGTCGTACGCGAAAAGCGGTAGGCTGGTCGCCTCATGGATGTCCCGGAAGTGACGCTCCACCTCTTTGGGACCGCCGAGCGCGTAGAAGGGGGCGGTGGCGACCAAGGCGTCAACGCCGAGGGATTCGGCTTGTTTTGCCTGCTCGATGACCCGCAGAGTCTCGATATCGATGATGCCCGCCATGACCGGCACTCGTCCATCGACGATAGACACGGCGGCTTCAAGCACCTGAGCACGGAGGCTATCGGGAAGGAAGGCAACCTCACCGCTCGAGCCGAGGAAGAAAAGGGCGTCGACACCCGCATCGATCATGCGATTTACCGAGCGCTCGAGGGATTCCACGTCAAGGCTATGGTCAGCCTTGAGCGGGGTGACGACGGGGGGAACGACTCCACGGAATGCCTTATTATCGATCATGATAATTCGTCTCCTTTTATGAGGATGAGGCTTGGTGAGGATGAAGCCTTGTTGTTATTGCCTGCTGTGTTACGTACTGCAGAGCTTGTTGATTTGCGCTTGCTGTGTTGTGTGCTTGAGCGCACTCTACGTTCTAGTGCACTCTGTTCTCTGGCTGATGAAAGCTAAGAAAGCCTTCGGATGAAGGCTTTCTTAGCAAATGTCTTAGGCGCTTACTTCTTCCGGTGTTTTTGATGTCTCCGATGTGTCCACGCCGTCCAGCTTGGGATGAAGCAGCGAGGGTGAGTCGGAATACCTCACCAAACTCGAGGACTGGGAGAACA
>CANRPV010000026.1 GCA_947632575.1 uncultured Eggerthellaceae bacterium
ATCATCAACGACCACCTTGAGACATGTTTTCGTTATCAGGAACTCATCGATAGCACTGATGCTGTCATCAAGCGCCCGGATGACGAGTAGGCGAGTAGTCGAGTAAGGCTCCTTGAGAATCCGGGATCTTAGGCGAACTCGATAAGGTCAATGCGGCGAGTAGCGATGCGCTTGACCAGCGCGGAATCGTGGCTCACGAAGATAAGACCAGCTTCCTGATCCTGAAGATAGCGCTCGATCACCTGCCAGAGCTGGGCGGTGCTATAGGCATCGAGCATCGTCGTGATCTCATCGGCTATGAGAAATCTCGGGCGCGCGAGCAAAGCCCGAGCGATGCAAAATCGTTGTAACTCCCCGCCCGAAAGCTCATGCGGATAGCGGTGCAACCATCCAGGTCTTATGCCCACCGCCTCGATGAGCGCACGTACGGGCGAAGGCAGCCCTTCTCGACCGCTGCCTCCAAAAACCGTCATGGAACGCCATGGTTTCAGCGCCGCATCCGCTTCGGCGAGTGAATCCCCAAGCCTCATGGAAGCATCAAGCACAGCTTGGGGATTTTGTCCGATCAGCTGCACCGGACAAAGACCGCGCTCGGGCAGGGGCTGTCCATCCCATATCACCTGACCCCCATCAGGCTTCTCATAACCGGCAAGCAAGCGACAAAGCGTTGTCTTACCAAAACCCGAAGGTGCGATAAGCGCTACCCGCTCGTGAGCATCGAAGGCGAGATCCAGATGAGAGAACAATGGCAGTCCACCGAAGCCGAACGTGAGATCGCGAGCCTCAAGCATCCTTGACCACCTCGAAACCATGCTCAGGCATCGCATGCCACAACGCTCGCGTAAACGGATCTTGAAGCTGATCAGGAGAGGTAAACGCCGCCGCGGAGGTCTCTTCGACGATGCGTCCCTCATGAAAAACCGCGACACGATCAGCCCACTGGAGTGCGAGGCTTAGATCATGAGTGATGAGAAGCACGGCACCCCCGCGATCAGCGACCCGTCGCAGCTCTGAGAGCAGCCGCGTCGCAAGATGCTCGTCAAGACCCGGAGTAGGTTCATCTGCGATCAGGAGTTCCGGCGCACGAAGAAGCGTGGCGATCGCGATGACGCGTCGCGCCATGCCACCGGAAAGTTCGTGGGGGTAGAGTTTGAGCACCTCCGGTTCCAAGGCGAATCGTTCAAGTGCATCCTTAATAGCCTGGTCAGAATCAAATACATCAGAGTTTGTCCGTGTCCGGTTCGGATCAGGCCCCCCGCCTTGTTTTGCCGCAAAACGAAGATAATTTCCCACGGTCATCAAGGGGTCAAGACTTTGAAGGCTCTGCGGCATATAGCCGATCTTTCGCCGTCGAAGCTCAGCAAGATCCTGGACATCGCAGCGCTTACCGTCATACCAAATTCGTCCACACACGCTCGCATTGGGTTCGTACCTGCCGACAATCGCATCGGCGAGCACGGATTTCCCTGCTCCAGACCCTCCCACAAGGGCCAGAAGCTCTCCGCGATGCACCGAAAGACTGACGTTCTTCAAGACATCCAGGTCAACCTTTGGTGCACGGAGATACCCGGGATAGTCGGGATCGTAAAGTCTGAAACTTACCGAGAGGTTTTCCACAGACAGAAGATGATGTCCCTGTTCATGCCTTGAATTAGTAGCATGACGATGGTGATGGTGCATCTCCTCGGTGACATGGTGCAATTGTTCGTGATCGGGGTTAGCCATGACTCACCTCTGCGAACTATGGGGGTCGACAAGTATGCGCAGGCTGGCTCCCAAACCATAGAACAGCGCCACCACGCCGACGAGAATAAGCCCCGGGAAAACCGCGAGCCACCAATCGCCGATCGCCAAAAAACCCATCGCCTCGGAGAGAATGCCACCGATGGACGGGATATCGGGCGGCAGGCCAAAGCCCAAAAACGTCACCGAAGCCTCATGAAGCACCGCGTGAGGGAAGGTCAAGACGGTCCCCACGAAAAGCTGGGGCTGCAGCGCTGGCAAAAAGTGCTTACGCGCGATCATAAAGCGACTTTGCCCCAACTTCATCGCCACCGCTACCGCTCCTGAGGTGCGCATTTGCAAAAGCTCCGCCCTCAATACGCGCGTCAGAGAAGGCCAATGGGTTAGGGCGATGCCAGCGGCCACGCCAACAATCCCCTTCCCCAGCGCATAGGAGATCAGGATCAGCAAAACAAGGTGGGGAACACCAAGCAGAAGATCGATCAGCCACGAGACCACGCCATCCGCATGACGGCCTCCCCACGCCGCAATAAGAGACAACACGAGGGCGATCACCGAGGAGCAAAGGGTGGCCAGCAGCCCGACACCGACGCTCGTGGAAAGCCCCGCCAAAGTTCGAAGCAGCATGTCCCGACCAAGCCAATCGGTGCCAAACCAATGCGCCGGCGAGGGGGCGAGGTTGCGCGCCGCGAAATCAGGCCTCATCGCGTCTTGCGAACAGCAAATGCCGATGATCATAAGGGCACCGAGAAGAGCCGCCGACACGATAGCGAGCGCCAACGCCGCTTTGCGCATGGAGAGCCGAGACGATGAGGGTCTCTGGAAAACCGTGAGATCAGAGATGAGATCGGCGGCGGGATCGGCGATGGCTGCGGTTGCGGCAGTAGCTCCGGCTGCGGCTGTAGCTGCGACTGTGGCGTTGGCTGTGGGATCTTTCATGCGTCGATCTCCCCCGAAAACGTCGGTACCGGCCGCTGCTTTTTCCAACTTCCGCGCAGGCGAGGATCGACAATGCCATAAAGGATGTTCGCGACGAAATTTCCCGCGAAGACCACCGCGGCCGAGATGAGCGCGATAGCCGCCAACAGCTCCACATCGCCTCCAAGACCCGCGGTCACAGCCGCCTGACCTAATCCAGGGTAGGAAAACACGGTCTCCACCAGCACCGATCCGCTAAAGATCTCCGCCACTTGAGCGAATTGAAGTGAGATCGCGGGAAGAAGCGCGTTTCGCACAAGATGGCGTCGAAGGATCTCGCTCGTGCTTTCGCCCGAGATTTGCGCGGCGCGCACATAGTCGCTCTCGAGGATGTCGATGACTTTTTCCCTCGTGTGCAGGGCAACATTGGCCACACCCACGAGCGAAAGCGTGATGGCGGGAAGCGCCATATGATGGAGCGCTTGCCCAAGCGTCGCGTCGGAGGCGGCAACGCCGATGGGCGTCGCGAAACCGATCGGAAACCAGTGGAGGTTGACCGCGAAAAGCAGCAGGAAGATCAGAGCCACCCAGAAAGTCGGCGTGGAGGACAGGATGAAACAGTAGATTTGCACGATCAATCCATTTGCCGCGAAAGAGTCCCGCGGCGATGCCGAGGCCGAAACCGATGACGCCACTTGCGACCCAAGCGATGGCCGCAAGCAGTAATGAGTTCGCCAAGCGCTCACCGATGATGCGCGCCACCGGCGCGTTATAGCGAAGCGACTCTCCAAGATCCCCCTGCAGCAGACCCTGAAGCCAACCGCCATAGCGCTCCCACAAAGGCAAATCGCTTCCCCAGTAGTCACGCAGCTGCGCTATTTTCTCCGGCGACATCTGCATCAGCGCCGCCTGACCATAATTAGCCTGGAGCGGATCTATAGGCGAGACGCTCACCAAGAAAAACACGACGAAGCTGACCGCCAAAAGCAGGAGAGCACATCGCCCAAGGGAGCGGAGAACATAACTCAGCATGATTTTTGTCGTCTCATGAAAACGTCTACGCCGCAGTAATCCCCTATATCTTCCACAGCTTTCACCACCAGGTACGATTCCTCGGTCACCTATGACTCCCAATGCCACTGGTCGACGTTGTTGACGATCGACCATCCATGGCCATGGGGATGGGGCTTTTGAGGAGCCACGTAAAGACCATCCCGCTGGTAGTAAAGGTGATTCACGTTGGCGATCCACACCCAAGTCGCCGCGGCATCGGGCGCGATGCTTGTTTGGGATTGCCACCAATAGACATAGGAATCTTGGACAGTTGGTTGGGCGAGAGCCTGCTTCATCGCATCGTCGACTTGCGTCGAATCGTAGCAGGGAAAATTACCCCATCCGCTTGAGTAATAAAGGTTGTAGAGCTCACTTGGCGAGTTTGACCCCCATCCCCAAAGGACGGGATCGCTGAACTCGTGGGGATAAATCTCTTCGAACGACGCTCCCTGAACTGTGACCTTTATGCCAAGGGGTTCCATCGACTGGGCAAAGGCGTTCGCGAAAGCCTGACGTACCGTGTCACCCGCGGTGTACCAAAGGGTCACTTCCGCGCGCACACCATCTTTGACGCGCACTCCATCGTCGCCCGGTATCCAACCCGCCGCGTCGAGAATCTCCTTCGCCTTATCCTGGCTATAGTCGCATTTCATAGCAGGAGAGATCCAAGGCATGCCATCGCTCACGCTAAAGGCGGGAGTGCCATAACCCTCCAAGACCATATCTACCGCCGCGCCACGATCGAGGCCGTAATTCATTGCCTGACGGATGGCGACGTCGCTTGTCACCGCGTTACCCACTGGATAGCTGCCCCCATCACCCTCTTTATCGAGGCTTCCGACTGGCTGCGTCGGCAGAGAGATGCCGCGAGAATCAACCGAGGCGCAATCAAGCAGGCTATAGTTCGGAATTTGCAGATTAGCCCGGATGGCCGACGTGTAAGCGACGTCCACTTCTCCGGCTTGAGCGGCCGCCTGGGAGGCATCCTCCTCCATAAAGACCACGACCACCCGCTTCATCTGGGGCGCATCCCCGTAATAGTCGGGGTTCGCCACAAGTATCACCTGCTGGCCACGGTCCCATGACTCAAGCATATAGCGACCGCTGCCAATGGGGTGAGTTCCATAATCAGGGCCGTAGGCGTGTTCGGGAACGATGCCAACAACCGCCAGCGTATAGAGAAGCGCGTTATAGGGCTCACTCAGATGGATTTCCACGGTTATGTCGTCTTTCGCGACGGCTTCATCAACCATGGTCAAGTCGACTTCGGAACCTTCAGCATCGCGAATTGTATTGATAGTGAAGGCGACATCGCTTGCGGTGAGGGGTTCCCCATCGGTGAACTTCACATCATCGCGAATAATAAACGTCCATGCCAGACCATCATCGCTCGCATAATAGGAGGTCGCAAGATCGTTGACGAAATTAAGGTCGGCATCGGTGGTGATTAGCGTGGATTGAATGAGCGGCTCATGGACATGCTCCCCGTCACCCCAGCCGTGCACCGGATCAAAGCCGGCTGCAGGTTCGGCTTCAGGGCTCATCGACACAATCACCTGGTCCGCTTGCTGTTCGTCGGACGTGGACCCTGCGTTGCTGGCCGAACCCTGCGCTCCTGATCCGCAAGAGGAAAGCAAGCCCATCGAGATAATGCCCACGATTAGAAGGGCGATAATCACCAGGCACCAATACCAGGAAGCATGCTTTGAAGCTGGATGCACGCAGACTGCCTGCATATGAACACTATGCGGATGGCCTGTATGCGCATTATTATCTCTTGAAGGTGCCACCAAGCTTGTGTCTGAGTCGCGATAGGATCCCATGTCCCCTCCTGTTTGAAATCCTAAACCCGTTGTTGGTGATTGTTACTGTTACTAATTGTTACGAATTTCTAAATGGTAACACGTTTGAGGTAGATAGTTCGCCTTATCCATCATGCCATTTCGTGAGCTGTTATGAAAAAGTCTTGTTTTGGTACCATAATTGAGCGACAGAAAAGTAAGTCAAATGATGTGTCGCTGAGACTCCTGACACGTTTTTCTCTCTGCGCCTAAGGGTGGGTGAAGATCGCTATGACAGCGGATGCATCAGATACTCATGAATACGAACCTGCTTCGGAACACAATTCTGAAGCAGTCCGTCGGCATTATTGGGCAGTCGCCATTGGACTGCAACAGGTTGATGGTCTTGAGGTTTCCAACTACGTAAAGGAATCAGCGGATACCTATATTCAAGGCAAGTGTAGCCTTAAGGAAACGGGCGACCTTATTCGGAAGTATCACAGGATCTCCCACGACAATACTCATTTACAAGCAGACCTGGTCAGCCAGCGAATTGCGGAAATGCTTGAAAGCGGAGCGTTTCTTTTGTCGCCCGACTTTCTCATCGAAATTCATCGCTATCTTTTCCAGGATCTTGATCAGGAGATATTCCATCCTGGCGAATTCAACAGAGCTAGGATGGTCAAACAAGAAGATATCCTCAATGGCGACAGCGTTTTGTACGCTGACCCATCTACTTATAACATGGCATTGAATTTTGTTTTCTCGGACGAGCAGACAAAGGCCTATACAACCCTCCGAGGGGAAGAGTTGGCAAGTTTTTGCCAGATGATATCTTTCCTCTGGCAGATTCATCCTTTTTATGAGGGAAACACCCGTACTGTTGCCGTTTTTTCTGAGCTCTATTTAAACTACCTTGGCTTTTCTGCAACCAATGAGCCTTTTGCAGCTCATTCGCGCTATTTCCGCGACTCGCTTGTCAGGGCGACTTACAGGAATGCGCAAGCTAACATCCTCCCCGAGAGAACCTTTCTCATTGAGTTCTACGAGAACGTCTTGGGTTATGCCGCTCATCCTCTGGATCACGAGGCTTTAGTCTGCTCCCGCTTGTTTGATAACCCTCACCTACTCCGAAACGTGAGTCCAGATGAGGCGCTTGTTCCCGCGAAAAGAGACTAAAGCCCCGATCAAAAGCTTTGCTATTCGTCTAAGAACAAATCCACGAACTTGAACGTCGTGCAGTCCACGAGTCCGCGGTTCGTAAGACGAAGCTCCGGAAGACAGGCGAGCGGAATCAGCGCCATAGTCATGAATGGAGACGGCATGGTGCAGCCGATTTCCGCCCAAGCGTCCTCAAGCTGATGAACCCGAGCGCTCATCTCCTCAGCCCCAAGATCATTCATCAGGCCAGCCAGAGGCAGCTCGACCAGACCAAGCACCTCACCATCAGCAACGACTACCATGCCACCACCGCATTGGATAAGCGTATTGGCGGCGAGAGCCATATCGTCGTCGTTCGTGCCTACCACCAAAAGGTTATGGGCATCATGAGCGACCGTCGACGCCATAGCTCCTCGCTTAATACCAAATCCCTTGGTGAAGCCATAGCCATACGTGCCGGTTTTATGATGCCGTTCAAACACGAACGTCTTCAGGGTGTCCTGCGCGAGATCGCTTTCCAGCTTGCCGTTGACCACCGGCAGATCCAGATGGGTTTCAAAGGCGCCCACCTTTCCCGGAATGATCTCAATAGCCCTGATGGCTACCGTATCCCCAGCGCCTTCAGGGGCGGGAATGGCGAAAGAATCGGGAGTGATCTCCTTACCCACGTGCATCGAATGGGTGACCCATTCGGGGAACTGGAACGGCGCGTAGTCAAAGGTAGGCTTACCGTTTTCGGCGACAACATCGCCGTCGATGATGACGCGTGTAACGTTGATATCGTCCAAGTTATCGAGGAACACCAGGTCAGCGCACTTACCTGGGGTAACGGAACCCAATTCGTTGTCCATACGGAAGCACGTAGCGGTATTGATGGTGACCATTTGGATTGCGGTGATCGGATCGATGCCGCATTTGATGGCGACCCGAATGATATGGTCCAGGTGTCCTTCGCCGACGAGAGTATGAGGATGCGTATCATCAGAGATAAGGCAGGCGAAGCGAGTATCGATATTCGTCTCGGTGATCGCCTTCGCGAGCTCCGGAAGATCATGCCAAGCCGAACCATAGCGGAGCTGGGCGTACTGACCAAGCCTCATCTTCGCCAGAGCATCCTCTGCGCGAGTGGACTCATGGTCACAACGAACGCCCGCGCCGATATAGGCGTTCAAGCCTCGATCTGTTTCCGGGATCGAATAATGGCCGGTGACCACTTTGTCGGCTTTGAGGGTTTCGGCAAGTTCGCCATGGGTATGATCGGTACCGTTGATGACACCGACGTAGTTCATCATTTCCCCCAAACCCACGACGCCATCCCAAGTCATGGAATCCGCGATCTCCTCAGGACCCACGAAGGAACCCGTATCCTCAAATCCCAGAACAGCCGGCACGCAAGACGGCGTGGTGACCATCGCTTTCAGCGGCGTACGGTCAGCGTCCTCCATCATCACTCGAACGCCATCGAGTCCGAGCACATTGCAAATCTCATGAGGATCCCAGTAGATGCCGACCGTCCCATGGGGGACAACAGCCCGAGCATACTCACCCGCGCCCATCATCGAGGACTCCACGTGGATGTGTCCGTCCAGAAAGCCAGGAGCGAGATATTGCCCGCAGGCGTCGATCACCTGGGTGTCCTCGCCGATGCAGTGGTCCGCGTGACCGATGTAGGCAATTCGCCCGTCGACGAGAGCCACGTCAAGATCATCTTGGATTTCCGCGGTGCAGACGTTGATAAGCCGCGCATGTTGGATCACCGTGTCAGCGGGCTTTCGGCCTTCGGCTACCGCGACGATGTCTTTGGTGCACTCCCAGAGCGGCTTCTTGCAAAATGTGTTCAGCACGACTCCTCCGTTTCCCCGTTGCCTATCATTGCTTTACGCTCATCATGTTGCGCTTCTTGCTGCTTGCTTTCTGCTGCTTGTTTCCTGCTTCACATTCCGAGCGTCACGCTTATTGTTTGCGCCCCTTTGTTTCTAGCATAAATAATAGCGAGATGCGCTTGCGTCTCTTTTGTGACCCGTAAGAGACCCATAAAACTGCGGTCAACGATAATGCTGCTTCTTAACGTGATCCTCATGCATATGACGCACTTGTAAACGAACTTGTGGGCGATTTTGTAGGATAATGGGCGCATTTAGATGCTCGGAACGGTCGAAGAAGGGCGATGGGGAAGATAGGCGCTCCGCTCGCTCATAGCACAGAGTCGGCAGGTAGGTGGTCGCACCGCCTCGGTGTCGGAGTACGCCGTGCGGCAGCGATCCTCGGTCTCCTCGCCATACTCGCCCTCATCTTTCACGGTGGCACCATGGCCTATTCGCTGTGGACCGGCTGGTATGTCTATGACATCGCAAAAGGATCGGCTCTTCTTATTGCCGCCTGCGTCGTTCTTCACGTGATCTGCGTGCTCGTCCTTTTCTTCTTTTTCTCAGAGGGCACCGACTTCGTCTATACGAAAGCCAATCGCGCGACGCTTCTGCAGCGCATCTCGGCTATCGCCATCCTTGTGCTGCTCCACTTCCACATGACTGCCTACACCAGCGTGGCTCTTGGACAAACCATCGACCTTGGCCAATGCATCTTCTATTGTGTGACCGAGGCGCTTTTCTTCGGCTTCGTTCTCACCCATGTCGCCATCTCGACAAGCAGAGGCCTAGCCACTATGGGTTGGGTTCGCAACTTCAAAGTTGACCGCTTGATCAATCGCGTTTGCTATGTCACCTGCGCCATCGCCATGGTGATCATCACGATCGGCATGATCATCTTCTACGTTCACGGAATGGCCTAGGAAGGGAAATGGACGCGTCGACTTCCGCCCCTCCCCACGCAGCCGCGCCGCGGAACGTTCTTGTCATCGGTGACGGAATCTCAGGTCTTACCTGCGCTATTAACTGCGCTAAAGCGGGAATGCACGTGACCCTCGCCTCATCCACCGTCCCCGAGCGCGCTCAATCGGTTATGGCCGCTGCGGGCATTAACGCAGCTCTTGGAAGAAAAGACGGGGACAACCCCTTATCCCATCTTGAGGACACCATGAAGGGCGGTTGCTTTATCGCCGACGAACAGGCGGTCGCCGGACTCTGCGACGATGCGCCCGCGATCGTTAGGTGGCTCGCAGACATCGGTGTGCCTTTCAACCGCGACGCAGCGGGCGACATCATCCTTCGGGCTATGGGCGGCCACTCCCATAAACGCACAGCCTACGCCGGAACCTCCACCGGCAAGCAGATCGTCACGGCCCTTACTCAACAATCGCGTCGTTACGAATGCGATGGCCTTATCACTTATCGGATGAACTTAGTCTTTCACTCCGCCCTTGTGGTTGATGGCGTCGTCTACGGTGCGCTGTTCTTCGACGAGCATCTTCATAAGTTAGAGCCGATTCTCGCCGACGCCGTCGTGATGGCCACCGGCGGACAAAACGGCGTCTTCGGAAAAACCACCGGATCAACGCTCTGCGATGGCTACGCCGCCGGAAAGCTCTTTATTCAGGGCGCACGTTTAAAGAACCTCGAGTTCATTCAATATCACCCAACCACCATCGAGACTCCCCAAAAACGCATGCTTGTGAGCGAGGCCGCCCGCGGCGAAGGTGGCAGGCTGTTTTATCTCGACGGAGACCGGCGCGTCTACTTTATGGAGGACCTCTACGGCCCCCGAGGAAATCTCATGAGTCGCGACATCGTCTCCAAGGCGATCTTCGACGCGCCTTCCCAGGTCTACCTCGACGTGACCTTCCTCGGCGCCAAAGCCATCATGCAAAAACTTCCCGAGGTCTATGAGATTTGCCTGCGCTACGGAGGCGTCGATATCACGAAAGATCCTGTTCCCGTTGCTCCCTCGGTGCACTTCTTTATGGGAGGGTTCGCCGTTGACCGGCACCATCGTACGAACCTCGCGCACCTCTACGCCATCGGCGAATGTGCCTCGATCTATCATGGCGCGAACCGCCTCGGAGGCAACTCGCTCTTAGCCGCGGTTCACAGCGGACGCGTGGCCGCTCAGGCCATTGGCGAGGATAACCCCGCCGGCGCACCGCCCGACCTCTCCCCTCTTATCACCGATGCCACAAACGCCGTTGATCGCGTGATGTCTTCTCCGAGCCGCTACCCGGCGATCTACGTCAAACGAGACATGGCGACGATCATGAACCGCGATCTTGGTATCACCCGCGATGAGGGGCGCCTTGACCGCGCTCGCGGCGATATCGACTACTACCTCGACATCAGCAAAAAGCTTGCGTTCGATAGCGATGTATCGCCCTATCAGGCCTTCAGCTTAGAGGGCATGCTTCCGCTCGCCCGTGCTATTATCACCTGCGCCGCCGCCCGAAAGGAAAGCCGCGGCGCTCACATTCGCGATGACTTTCCCGAAAACTCACCTGACTATCGCTACGCGACGCTCATCTCCTTCGCGGAGGGACGCTATGAGGTCGAGTGGAGGCCGGAAAGCCAGGCCGTGGATGTGGCGAAAGATTGGGGAGAACGGTGACGCGCTTAGCGATTCTTCGGCAGAAGGGACCGGGCGAAGCGCCTTATTGGCAGCGTTTCGAGGTCGAAGGCACGCCGAATATGACGATCGCCGCTCTGCTCGACAAGCTTAACTACGACGATGACGTGTTCGATATCGACGGCAAGCCCACGACGCGTGTCCGCTGGGAATGCAGCTGTCTTCAGGGACAATGCGGCGCCTGCGCAATGGTGATCAATGGACGTCCCGCTCTCGCCTGTGACACGTTTTTGCGGGATCTAAAGGGCGACGAGATCACCCTTGCGCCTCTTACGAAGTTTCCCGTCGTCGCCGATTTGGTCGTCAACCGTGAGGCTATCGAGCGCGGTCTTCAAGAGGCGAAGATGTATCTTGAAGCACCTGAAGCGGACAATTCACTCGCGGCGGACGATAAACCTGTGACAAACGACCCATCAAATCGCGAAGAATCTCATATCGCCGGCGAAAACGCCTCCGGCAAGCCACGAACAGCAGCCGCTCATAATGAGAAACTTCACGATCTCCAGTACACGGCCGCGCGCTGTCTGAAGTGCGGGCTCTGTCTTGAAATCTGCCCCAACTACGTGCACGGGCGCCAGTTTCTGGGATCGCTGCTCGCTAACAACGCGTTTTTGCTCCACAGCCAATCCGAGGAACGCCAGCAAGAGCTAAAAGAGTCTTTCGACGCGCATTTTCTTATCGGGTGTTCTAAGTCGCTCTCCTGCGAGGAAATTTGCCCGGTGGGAATCTCGACCCTCGCGTCTCTCTTCTTCATGAATAGAAGACGAACCCACTAGGGGTCCGTCTTGATTAGGGGAATCTTACAAGGATTCTTTAAAACGTAATCCAAGTATCGTTGCTTGCTCTTCTTGTGGTGGAACATCCCCTCATGCATAAACTTTTCTGTTAAAATATCGATTCAATTTAACACATAAGATCATTTTGAAGGCTTCGCATTAATGGCGAAGCCTTTTTACTGAATTGGTAAGCAGGTGTTTTACACCTTCGACATCGATCAACTGTGAAACGTGAAGCAGCTATTTTGAAAATAAAAAAAGCAGGTCAGATGCTATTTTCGATTATCCAACCTGCTAGGATTTTTGGTGGAGCCGAGCGCGAACGGGTCGAACCCTGAAGTGAAGCCGGCATCAAAGTCTCCGAACTTCCAGTCATAGTCATCAACGGCGCCGTAAACCATCTCGTCGACGAACCAGCCGGTGAAGACAAGCTTATCATCGTAGACGAAGATTTTATCGATGAAGTACTCGAAAACCTCATCGCGCACCGCGGGGTCATCTAGATCCGCATTGAGGAAGCGTTTGAAGTAGGCTTGAAAGCTATGCTCATCAGCAGTCAGCGCCGCATTGACCTTCTCGGCCTCAATGGCTTCCGTAAGCGCCGATGAGCGCGCCTCAAGCTCGCTGAGGCGATCCTGAAGGGCGTTTGAGTAGGCGCCCTTGGCGATGGCGTC
>CANRPV010000027.1 GCA_947632575.1 uncultured Eggerthellaceae bacterium
CCTCATAGGCCTCATCGTCGCGCAGATCGCAATCATCGGCGATGTCCTCCATGTTGGCGGTCCCCCGCCGATAGAGAGCCGCAAGCACCGATTCGAGATGGGGATTCATAGGGCCCGGCTCCATACCGCAAACCCGAGCATAGCCGCCGAGCGGAATAGCCGTGACACCGAAACGAGTGCCACCCCATTTAAAGCCAATGGAGGGGCCTGGCAGGCCAAGCATAAACTCGGTTACCCGAACCCCGAAAGCGCGAGCAGCCAGAAAATGCCCACCTTCATGGATAAACACCAAGATACTGAGCACAATGACCGCGCAGGCAATGGTTATAAGAACATCGAGCACTTGAAAACCTTCTTCTGAAAACCGTCTTCATGACGTGGTTCTTCTGTAGGGTAATTCCTCTTTGAGGTCATTATAAAAAAGCGAACTCCTCAGGAAAAAAGCTGCGAGAAAAACCTATAAGGCGGTCATGGACCGGTCACAGAGACTCTGGTTTTGTGCCGATTTATTGCTCACAAGCCCTCTCAAGATTGAGCCTACGCTGTCTTGCTCTTGGCGTCTTATAGCCAGTGTCGCTTCCTAAAATTTCCAGCCCACCCAAAAAAGGAGGCATAACGATGGACTCAAAAGTTTATCGAGCACTCATCGCGTCTTTACCCCTTTACCGCCCATCTGCCGACTTGAATTATCCGGAGAAAGAGAGGAGTTGCCCTTATGCCCGCTCGTTTCCCTGCTATCCATCATGTCCTCCGCGGTCGATGGCTCCGAATAGCTCTCGCGGTTCTTCTTGCGCTTCTCTCGTGGCTGCTGATCGCCCTCAGTGCCCATGCTTCAGAGATCCAACGATCCTTTTCGCCAGAAGTGCGGGTGATCTACCACTTCTTTCAGGAGGATCCTGCCGCGATCTCGAGTTTTTCGGACTACCAGCAAATCAGTACCGAGGTTTTTTACACCACTCGCGAAATCAACGACGACGTCATAACTATTCGCGCCAACAACTTTCCCGAGCTTCTCAAAACCTCAGCCGATCCTCTGAACATGCGAGTGATGCTTGATTATGCGAGCGCCAGCGGCGTCAGCCGCAGAACTCAGCAAGATATCACGCGATCGTGCTCCTATGATCCGTCTGAGGGTCTTCTCGACGTTCCGATCGAGTATAGGGATCGCGATCTTACGGTGATTTGGTATTTGCCCGAAAGTGCTGCCTGCGAGCTCCCGGTTGAGGTCCATGTTACCCACCAGAGAAATCCCCAGGACCAAACCACGCTCACCATTCCCCTTGATGCGCGAGAAAAGGTCATCAACCTGCAGCTTTTCTCAGATGATCCCCATCTTGATTCCGACGATCTCTCCGTGCGTCAAAATGCTCTTTCCTGCGACAACTTCCGTTTCCAGAATGGCTTTCTCAGCCTTATGGCTCCTCCCGTCGGTGGGGCCATCGAGATTGAGGTCTGCGACGATCCCAAGCCCTTTGATCTCCTGAAAATCTTATCGGTGCCAGAAACGGCTCCTTTCGAGTCTTGTCAGTTCGAGCCCACGGTCGTTCAGAAAGCAGCGATGCCGAGTGCTACCGTGCCGAGCGCTACCGTACCGAGTGCTACCGTGCCGAGCTCCACCGTGCCGAGCGCCGCAATCCCAAGCAAGGGACAACGCTTTACCCTCGATTCCGATACCGCCCTCATCATCAACAGCGACTATGGCGATAACACGGGATCAATCACCGGATGGCCTGAAAAAGACAAGCACTACGGATTTGCCGTGCATTTCGGCCATAACCGTTCAAGGCAGGAAAAGGATCTTCCCTTCCCAGAACTGTCCCAAGCCGATGAAAGCCACGTCGCCAGCGGAGGCACCTACATTTCATCCGATCCCGACGGTGATCCGGTGGATTATAGCTGGATCAGCGGATACCATTTCGCCTGGGGAGACTGCAAAGGGGACGTGGCCGACAATGGCTTTGGAAATCCCGTGGTCAAAAGCGGATGGATTCAGGTAGAGGACGTCAGTCTCGAAAGCTCGACGCTCTCCTGCAGCTATGAGCTTGACGTCAAGGCTGATAGCGATGGCCACGATATGCAGAGCATCGTCGGACAATTCCAGGTGCATAAGGATTTTGGAGGTTACCTCGACATCCAAAAGACTTCAGCAAACCCGACCATCAGCGATTCCAACGTGAATTACCGTCTAGGAGGCGCCGTGTACGGCGTTTTCAGCGACCGGGGCTGTCATCAAGAGGTCTGCCGCATCACCACCAATAACCACGGCTTTGGCTCAAGTCCTCTCCTGCCGATTGGAACGTACTTCATAAAGGAGCTCACAGCACCTTCAGGATTTGCTCTTGATTCGACGATCTATGAGGCCGATGTCCAAGCCGCAACACACAGCACGGTCCAAGGTGGTTCCTTAAAAGACATCCCGCTCAATAACCCCGTGGAGCTTGTCCTCTCCAAGCTTGACAAAGACGTTGGCGAGGCGTCTGCTCAGGGAAACGCGAGTCTTGCCGACGCCCAGTTCCGCGTCAGCTATTACGAAGAATGCTTTAGTGACGCTAACCAAGCCGCAGCGAAAAAGTCCAAGCGTCAATGGACTCTCAAGACTGATGAATCCGGCCGATGTGAGCTCAACGATGACCATAAAGTCTCAGGCGATGATTTTTATCGCGACAGCCTCGGACAGCCCACCTTTCCGCTGGGCACCATCGTCATAGAGGAGATAAGCGCCCCTAAAGGTTACCTCTTAGATACCACCAAGTACTGCATTTGCATCAACGGTCGCTCTCATCAGGAACATCTTTCACTCTACCAAGCACCAATCATTACCGAAACGGTGATCCGTGGTGGCGTGAAAGTCCAAAAGAGCGATCAAGAACTCAAGATCAACCACCCTCTTGGAGCTGCGAAACTTGAAGGAACCCAATTTGAGATAGTCAGTTTGAACAAACAGGCGGTGATAGTCGAAGGAACTTCCTATAAAGAATCTGAGGTGGTCTCCACCCTTACCACTGATGAGAAGGGACAAGCTTCCACGAGCGATCATTTCCTGCCCTACGGAAGCTATTCTCTACGCGAGGTGAAAGCTCCGGAAGGCTATCAGCGGACCGACGATAAGGCTCGCACGTTCACCATCGAACAGGATGGGATGAAAATCGCATTCGAGCATGAGCAGTCCTTTTTCGATCAGGTTTTTCGAGGAGACCTTTCCTTGGTGAAAGCCGCGGGTAATGACATGCACCGCTTGAGTCGGGTGCCGTTTAGGCTGACAAGCCATAGCACCGGCGAAAGCCACGTACTTATCACCGATGACAATGGCCAGGCTTCGACCTCCGCGGATTGGAATCCCCATAGCCAGCGAACTAACGCGAACGACCAGGACTGGCAAAACAACTTGGACGATGGGGCGGGCATCTGGTTTGGGAAGGGGCCGGAAGAGATCAGTTCCCCGGTCGATGACCAGCTCGGTGCCCTTCCCTATGACACCTATAGTCTCCAAGAGCTTCCTTGCAAAGCCAATGAGGGCTATCGCCTCGTTAGTTTGGACAATATCGCTATCACTCGTGACAAATACTGCATCGACATCGGCACGATCCTCAATGGCCTAGACTCGGAACCTTACCTTTCCACCTGCGCCCAAGATGCCGTGGACGGAGATCGATTGGTAACCGCATCGGCTGAGGTCATCATTCGCGATTCGGTGATTTATGGAAATCTCAGTCCCCAGAAGGAATACGAGCTTCGCGGGCACCTGGTATACAGCGACAGCGGAAAGCCCTACAGAGATGAGGATCATTTGGTGAGCGCAACGAAGACTTTTACGACCGAGAGCAGCCATGGCTATGTGGAGCTCGAATTGAGTTTTAACTCCGGTGAGGTACTCGAACCTATCGATCTTACCGTCGTTGAAGAACTCTATGACGGTGATCTGCTTGTAGCAAGCCATACCGATCCGCTGGATCATCTCCAAATGGTCCAACTTCGGCCTGTCGCCATCGAGACGAAGGCTAGTGACGCTCAAGATGGGGATCAGGTGTTAAGTCCCGGTCCAAACACCACCATCTATGATGCCGTAAGCTACGAACATCTCATCCCGGGAAAAACCTATCGCATGGTGGGAACTTTGAGAGATCGGGAAAACGGTGAACCTCTGACCGATGCCGATGGCCCCATCACTCACGAGGAGGAATTCATTCCAACCTCTGAAAATGGAGAGCTGCGCATGGCGTTCACCTTCGATAGCGATACCTTCTATGACCATGACATGCCCGTTGAAGGCTATTTGAGCGAAGAGCTTTACGAACAGGACACGCTCCTAGTCACTCACAGCGACCCCGAGAACCAAAGCCAGCATGTTTCAGTCGAACAGCCCGTTCTTTCAACCTACGCAAGCGATAAGACGGACCGCAGTCAAGAGCTCCTGGCGACGGAAAACGCCTGCATAGTCGACGAGGTTCGCTACCAAAACCTCATCCCCCACAAAGAGTACTTTTTCGAGGGAATTCTCATGGACAAGACCGACGGCGCCCCGGTTCATGTTGGCGATAAGGAGATACGAGCAAGTGGTTCGTTTATTCCCGATCAGAGCGACGGAACGCTCTTAGTCGAATTTGAGCTCGACGCAAGCAGCTTGGCGAACCATGAAATCGTCGTCTTCGAAACCATCTCCACCGAGCAGGCAGCCATAGCGGTTCACAATGATCTTGAGGACAGCGATCAAACGGTGCGTTTCATCGATCCTGAGCCACCGGCGCAGCTTCATAAATTTCTTGCCAAGACCGGTGACGACATTGTCCATAGCATGATCCCACTGGTGGCGATCAGCGGCTTTTGCGCCTTCTTCTTGCTGAGAATAGGCCTTCGGAGGCGCTAGCTATGATGAGTTCCTATCCACTGCCGCGCTTGCCCACGAGCCCAATCGTCAACCCATTCGAGTTGCTCAAGACTCACAACCTTTTCGGTTCTATGGCTATTCATTACCGCTTCCACACAGCAAGCAATGCCAAGGTAGCTGAGAGATCCGTCAAGAAACGCCGCCACCGCTATCTCATTGGCAGCATTCATCGCACAAGGTAGCGTGCCTCCAGCCAGCCCCGCCTCTCTCGCGAGCGCCAAACAACGGAAGTTGTCCTCATCAGGTGGGGCGAACTCGAGGCTTTTAAGCTCACGAAAATCCAGAGGCGCTACAGGAGCCTCCCAGCGATTCGGGTATGAGAGAGCAAACTGTATGGGGATACGCATATCGGTTGTGCCAAGATGAGCCTTCACGCTTCCATCCACGAACTCCACCATCGAGTGAATCACGCTTTGAGGTTGCACGACGACTGCGATGTCCTCATAGGCCATGTCGAACAGATGGTGAGCCTCTATCACCTCAAGGCCCTTATTCATAAGAGTGGAGGAGTCGATGGTGATCTTCGGGCCCATCTTCCAAGTGGGATGAGCCAACGCCTTTTCGGGCGTCACGTGAGACAGAGCATCAAGCGACATCCCTCGAAAAGGACCCCCCGAAGCGGTGACCCAAAGGCGACGCACCTCATTGTGATCCTCACCGATAAGGCATTGGAATATCGCCCCATGCTCTGAGTCGATGGGCAACAGACTATCTCCCCTTATCTCGCGACAGGGAAGATTCCGAGCCAAGGGCATGATGAGGTCTCCCCCTGCTACGAGAGATTCCTTGTTGGCCAAAGCGAGAGTCGAGCCACTTTGCAGCGTGGCAAAGCTCGCTCGCAAACCAGCGAACCCCACTAAGGCGTTGACAACGATATCAGCCGCCGAGTTCTCAATGAGCTCAACGATTCCCTCCGCGCCAAATCCCAGATAGCTGTCCTCGTAGCAGCTTAGATAGGCTGAGAGCATTTGCACCTGGGGGCTCTCTTTGAGGGTCTCATCGGCTATGACGACTCGATATATACCGAAGCGTTTGACTTGGTCGAAAAGCTTATCTACCGATCGATAGGTGGATAAGCCACAAAGACTCAATTGATCCTTATGCTGACTGATCACATCGAGAGTCTGGGTGCCAATGGATCCCGTGGATCCGAGAACTAGTACCGTCCTCCTCTGAGAAGTTAGGCGGGATACAGTCTCTGGAGACGGAACTGCTCCGAGCCTATCTGCCGCTTTGCCCTTAGATGACATAAGGGATGCAACCCCCTACGACGAGCAGAATAGCGGAGGTCACCGAGGCGAGGAAAAGAGAGTCACATCGATCAAGCAGACCTCCATGACCTGGCATGATGGTGCCCGAATCCTTCACGCCCGAGTTGCGCTTGATGCGACTTTCCGCCAAGTCTCCCAAGACCTCCATGAGTCCGCAGATAAGGCCAAATAAAATTGCCAGCGGGATACTCATGGTGACGCCAGGAATGAAGCTCATCACAACCCAGAAGAACATCGACCCACCCAGGCCGGCGAGAAAGCCCTCCCAGCTCTTATTCGGCGACGTCTTCGGCGCAAGCTTATGGCGCCCATACTTGCTGCCCGCCAAATAGGCAAACGCGTCATTGCCCCAGACACTCAAGAAGAGAAGCAGGATGAAGATACTTCCCCATATTCCTGGGAGGCCTTGACGAATGATCACGATGCCGCTTATGAGTAGGCCAGTATAGGCCGCGCCAAAAAAACTTACTCCCACGTCAGGTACCCGCGCGCGAAGCCAAAAGACATACCAGACCAGCAGAGCAAGAAGGAGAGCCAAACTCACCACCATAGCTCCGGTGAGCCCGTAGAGATAGACGCTCAGTGGATAGAGCACCGCCGCCACAATGCCGAGCATCTCATTGGGAAGTTTCGCGTCCGCGCGGAGCATGTAGTAGAATTCGCCCGCGCATACGCCAGCCACCGCCATGAGATAGAGAAGAAGCGGTATATCGCCCGCGAACACACAGATGATCGTGAGCGTGATATAGATAAAGCCGGTGCGGAAACGCACCTGGAAATCATTGGGATTCTTCAGCTTTTTCGGCGTCTTATCCAGAGCCTTTTGCTTGAGACGTGCGCGACTTTGAGCTCGCTGCTCCTTGCGCTGCAGGCGCTCTCGAATCTCTTCGGGACTTTTGGAGCTTCGCCAAGCCCAATCCTGCTCGACGTCTTCGACGAAGACCTCTTCCTCCTGCGGTTTTTCCTGAGGTATAGTCATTGCCTAGAGTGCGCCGAAGCGCCTATTCCGTTCCTGATAACTTAGCAGTGCCCGCAAAAGCTCATAGCGATCGAAATCGGGCCACAGCACATCAGAGACCACGAACTCGCTATAGGCAATTTGCCAAAGGAGAAAATTAGACACCCTCATCTCTCCGCTGGTCCGTATCAAAAGCTCTGGATCGGGAATGTCTGCGGTAAAGAGATGCTGCGCGAGCACGTCCTCATTCAGCTGCTCAAGCGGCCCCTGGTCTACGGGAGTGTCTCCCCACGCCGACAAGTAGTCCTTTACCGCCCGCACGATCTCCGCACGACCGCCGTAGTTGACGGCCACCACAAGGGTCATCCCGTCATTATCCTTGGTCTTTTCCCATGCCTCTTCAAAGGCGAGCCGAGTATCATCGGGCAAAGAGCTGAGGTCCCCTATCGTCATGACTCGTACGTGCTCTTCATGAAGCCCATCGAGCTCGGCCAGCATGGTCTTAGCGAAAAGATCCATGAGACCGGATACTTCATCCTGGGGACGCTTCCAATTCTCGGTGGAGAAGGAATAGATGGTCAGATAGCGCACGCCTAAATCCGAGGCGCAGCGAATAGCCTCCCGCACCGCCTCGATGCCCGCCCGATGGCCTTTCAATCGATTCAGCGCCCGCTTCTTAGCCCAGCGGCCATTGCCATCCATGATGATGGCGATATGGCTCGGGATGGCATCGACGTTTAAGCTTTTCGGATCCAAGCCGTCCGGAGGATTTGGAAATATGTAATCAAGCGTCTGGTTCAAAACCCGCGCTGTCCTTTTTCTCGCTTACCGCCCAATGAAAACATCCGCGAAAGAGAGCTTAGACTTCCATGACCTCGGCTTCTTTTTTCTTGAAGATCGCATCAACGTCTTCAATGTATTTGTCGGTCATTTTCTGGATCTCATTTTCAGCCCTCCGAGCCTCATCCTCGGGAAGGCTGTCGTCCTTTTCGGCCTTTTCAATGGCGCTGTTCGCTTCCCTGCGGGCATTGCGAATAGCCACGCGTGTTTCCTCCGCGAAGTTCTTGCACTGCTTGACGAGCTCGCGACGACGCTCTTCGGTTGGCGAGGGGAAAGGCAGGCGGATGACGCTGCCATCGTTGCTGGGAGTCACTCCCAGATCGCTTTCCATGATGGCCCGTTCGATGGCCTTGAGCATGGTCTTATCCCAAGGTTCGATCACGAGCAACTGAGCTTCGGGAGTTTTAATGCCAGCCATCTGGTTAATGGGAGTTGGAACCCCGTAATAATCAACCCGGATACGATCTAGCACCATGGCGTTTGCTCGCCCAGTGCGGACGGAAGCGAAATTATCGTGCAGAGCATTAAGAGCTTTCTCCATACGCTCTTCTGTGTGAAGCAAAATGTCATCGACGGCCATAGCCTCTCCTTCCCCACTTCCGTCTATTCGACTTTAGTTCCAACGGCCTCCCCTTGGAGGGCTCGCATGATATTGCCAGGCTTAGTCAGATCGAACACGATCATCGGCACCCGATTGTCCATGCAAAGACTGGTAGCCGTAGAGTCCATAACATGGAGATTGCGGCTCAAGACATCCATATAGGTCAAGGTGTCAAAACGCTTTGCATCGGGATTCTTCTTCGGGTCGGAATCGTAGACCCCATCCACCTTCGTGGCCTTCATCAACACATCGACGTCTAGCTCACACGCACGCAAAGCCGCCGTCGTATCCGTCGTGAAATAAGGATTGCCAGTGCCCGCGGCTAAGATGATGACCCTGCCTTTTTCGAGATGACGCTCGGCGCGACGACGAATATAGGTTTCGCACACTTCCTGCATGGGAATAGCGCTCATGACACGGCAGTAGATTCCTTGATGCTCAAAGGCGTCTTGGATAGCAAGGGAGTTCATGATGGTGGCGAGCATGCCGATGTAATCCGCCTGGGCTCTGTCCATACCTTCGGCAGCACCGGAAAGGCCCCTAAAGATATTGCCACCGCCAACGACTATGGCGATCTGAACCCCATCCCTTACGATTTCGCTGATCTCGGAGACCAGACTGCTTACTACCTTGGGATCAATGCCATAACCAAGATCGCCAGCTAAAGCTTCTCCGGAAAGTTTCAGCAAGACACGATCATATTGGTACTCTTTTTTCATAAAAGACCCCTTTTTGACGTCTGGTAGCTGATCGCTTCCATCTTACCTTAAAACAACGCCCCTTCTTGAGAGGAGGGGCGTTCGTTTCCGTGGGTCAAAGCTCCTATCGGAGAACTGACGATTGCGACTGCTGAGCCACCTGGCTTATGGACTCGTCGTTTCCGAGTGTAACGGTGATCTCATGTTCCTCTCCGTCACGCACGTAGACCAACGTCACACTTTCGCCGGGGTTCTTGCCCCTGACGCCGAGCATCAAATCGGTAGAAGAGGTGATGGTCTGACCGTCGAATTCGATGATGATATCGCCTATCTCAAGTCCAGCGGCTTCGGCGCTCGTGCCAGGTAGCACCTGCGTGATATAGGCACCATAGGTCGAAGGAAGCCCGTAACGCGAGGCCAGCTCAGAGGTGACGCTGGAAAGCGACGTGCCAAGGTACGCATGGGTTGGCGTCTTTCCGTCGATGATCTGTTGAGCCAGCTGAATGGCGTAGTTGATCGGAATTGCGAAGCCGACGCCAGCGTAGTTTCCGGTGGAACTGGAAAGCAGGGTGTTCATGCCGATAAGCTTGCCGTCGGCATTAACCAAGGCTCCGCCCGAATTTCCAGGATTGATGGCCGCATCGGTCTGGATGAGGGTCGGATAAAACAGCGACACGGTCTCATGGTTGGCCAAGGTGGCCTGAACAATTCTCGAGCGGCCGATAGAGGAGATGATGCCGGTGGAAACCGATTGGGAGAGTCCGAAAGGTGACCCTAAGGCCATGACCCACTCGCCGACGACTAACTCTTCCGAGTTGCCGATCTCCATGGGAGCAAGTCCCGAAGCGTCCCGCAACTTGAGTATCGCCACGTCGGAGGAAGAATCGGCACCAACGTAATCGGCCTCGTAATCCACGTTGTTGACCGTGACCGTATATTGGGCGCCACCGGCCACCACGTGGTAGTTAGTCAGGATGTAGCCATCTTCGGAGAGAACCACACCACTGCCTAACGTCGCAGCGGTAACCGACTCGTTGAGCTCCTGGCCTTGGCTTCCCGAAGAATTATTGAACAGACCGCCATAGATATTTTGGACGGTAGACGTTGGCAGGTAAACGGTTATAGAGGCAAGGGATGGAAGGCACTTGCTCGCGACCGCCTCGGGAAGCGTGGATTCGGTGGGAGCGGCGTTGATGGGAATGTTTTCCTGCGATCCCAAGGTTGTATCGACCGACGTTGAGCTCATGGGACTTTGGTTCATGGAGTTGTAGATGTTAAGGCCGACGACTCCTATGGCAAAGGCCAGTGCAGCACCTAAAAACGCAAGAATAAACGTTTTAAAACCGCCACCTGAAGATTTCGGGGCTTGAAAGTTGGGCATGGACGAGCTCGACACATAAGCTGGTCCGCCAGCTGGTCCACCGGCGGATCCGCCTACGGGTCCTCCTGCCGGTCCACCAGGCGCTTGGGGATTAACTCCACCCGCCCAAGACGATGAATCTTGTTCACTCATAAGCTATCCTCCTCAGCGTAAAAAATACGCAGCATTTCTTTCTGCCTCTGTCTTTGTCTCTGTCTCTGTTTCTGCCTCTGTCTATTTCTCTTTAACTACTCTCTTCGTCTATTTCTCTTCGTCTCTGTCCGTCTGTCTTTGTCTTATACCTTAACAACACACGATAAACGAAAAGTCAAAATCCGGAAAAGTGTCACGCTTGCTTCATCGTTTGTCTGTATTTCGACTCAGCAACGAAGTCAAGCTTCTCGCCTGCAGCGAGATACAATGCAAATATCTTCCATCAGGCGTGAAAGGAGAACTCATGGATCTTCCTGGCTTGATAACCGTCGATCCCCATGCCGAGGATTTGATCGTCCAACTGTCTAACATGGCTGGAGATGCCTTCCTTGAGGAGCTTTGGACTCGTGAGCTCCTTTCCGCTCTGCCGCAAGGTTCCAAAGGGGCTGATCGCGAACGTTTTCTTTCCCGCGCCATGATTATGAATGACATCGCGGTGAGCGCTCCTTATCAAGGGGTTTACTGTCTTGAGGACGCAAGCGCCCTGGCACTTGCCTATCGGAAAAGTGAACTTTCAGGGCTTAGCATCGACAAGCTCGAACAGAAGGCAAACGAAGATCTTGTAAAGAGCGTTCTGTCCGAGGAAGAGGCGCAAGCCTTCACCAAGCAGCTGGAAGTGATGGCACCAATCTCGGTGTTCGACTGGTCCGAACAGGAAGCTCAAGGCGATGACTTCATCCGGTTCGTTCTTTTCGCCGTCGATCCCGAAAAGCGGGGAACGGGCCGATTCCGCAAGCTCATTGCACCCTTCCTTGCGCTCGCTGATGCTGAGGGACTGAACTGCTACCTCGAGACCTATTCAGCTCCACTTGAATCGCTCTATAACCATTTCGGATTTGAAACCATCAAATGGTTCGAGTCGCCCCATTCGTCTCTTGTCCAAAGAGGTATGATCCGTCGGCCGCTTTCCGCTTGAGGTGCGCATCGTCGCCGATGCGCTTAATGCGATAGCCATGGCCATCGGCGATCACTTCGGTGATGCTCGCGTTTTCGATCTTGAGAGGCTCATTGATCCGTTCGCGATCGAAGAGATACACAAGCGTACGAATAAGAAAGGCATGCGTGATCACCAGTACGGTGCCTCCCCCTCTTGCCTCGATCTTTTCGCTGGTCTCATCGAGAAACGACATGAGCCGCTCGCATATGACAGAAAAGCTCTCAGCTCGCCCGGTAGGATCCACGGAAGCAAGATAATCAGCGATTTCAGGCAGACGCTCATTTTGTTCAGCACGGGTTAAATCGCGACCGAAGCACTCAAAGAGCACATCCCTCAGCTTGATGCCAAGCTCTCCCTCGAGAAAGCCGTAGCACCACTCGCGCAGACGCACATCAGAGCTCACCGGCAGATGCGGTGAGTGAAAATCGGTCGAGTCGGCTCGCAAAAAGTTCAGAGCCTGCTCGTCCAGAGCGGAACGAGGATACGGTCGATCCGAAAAAGTCAGGTCGGGATAAGACTGATTCGAAGATATTGAGGAATCGATCGTATGGCGGTTAAAACGGCGACGAACGTTCTCTCGCGCCTCTAAAGCGATGTTTCGAGTTTGAACCGCCCGGCCGCTATCGCTGGAATAAGCTGCCACCAGATCAACATCGGCAAGTCCCTCGCCCAATTTGAAGGCCGCGTAGATCCCCTCACCCGTGAGCGGCGTGTCGCACCACCCCTGGATCTTCCCCATA
>CANRPV010000028.1 GCA_947632575.1 uncultured Eggerthellaceae bacterium
ATGCAGATATCCGTTTGGTAGTAGATTCCGCCGAACTCGTTACGGGTAATGGCGCCGGTGGGGCAAGCCTCATGACAAGGGGATTCCTTGCAGTGCTTGCACTGGTCCGACATGAAAAGCCACTGGTCGACCTTGGGTTCTTTGAGCAGCGCCTCTAAAGTATCCGGGGCGGGGCGCTCCACCTCGTTTTCTTCGGGGAAGCGCTCGATGAACTTGACGTGGCGCCAATTCTCGCAGCTGAGGTCCGAGGTGTTGTCATAGCTGTCGCCCGACCAATGGATGTGAGTGGACTTCAGCTGATTCCACTGCTTGCACGCCACCTCGCATGACTTGCAGCCGTTGCAGATGGACGTGTCGGTGAAAAAGGCGTATTCGGTCTGATCCTTGAGAGGTTCGCCTCGCTTGAGCAGGGCGTAGATAGGATCGATATGATGGTTCTTGGTCGGTTCGCCCTTCGGATAGGTCTTTTTCTCGAGGTCGAATATGTGCTTGGGATCCTGAGCCATCTTAATTCCTCGATTCTGGCTGAGCAGCCCATGGAGTGTCGGGTACATCCTCATCGAAAACTTCGGAATAGGACAACTTGAGCGGCTTGAGATCCTGGAGATTCTCCGGGTCTGCTTTGGAGATCCTCACGGTAAAGCCTTTGGATGCGGGGATCATGCCGTCGGGAGACATGACCGCGGGCGAAAGGTCGTTCGTGATCGCCGAGACCATAAGGCCCTTGTATCCCGAGGTGTCGATCATGCCGGCGATGCTGCCGGGCTTGCCGTAGACCTCGCCGATGCGTAGACGAGGTGTGACCAGAGCGCGCACCTGAATCTTGGTGCGGAAGCTCTCGACGGTGACATAATCGCCGCTCTTGACGCCGATCTCCTCGGCGTGTTCGGGAGAGATCTCGATGAAGGTCTCAGGCTGCAGAGCCACAAGCCACGGAGTATGGCGGGTTTGGGCGCCGGTCAGCCAGTGCTCGACGATGTGATAAGTGGTGAGCACGGTGGGGTAATGGCTGTTGCCGGGGGGAGAAATGGCGTTTTCGGGATCGTTTACCACCAGCAAGCCCGGGTCGCGGGTCTGTTCCCAGAGATGGGTCAGGTAAGGTGATTCGGTGGTCTCATAATGGACCGGCATGGGGCCCTCTTTGATGCCGTAGGGCACGAATAACCAGGCCTTACCGTCGGTGTGTACGGTGAATGGCTCGGTGCCGGAAAGTGCTGCGTCGCCTTTCGCGCCTGGCTCGGGGACGTAATAAGGCGGCTTTGTCGCGTTGAAATTCGGCTTGTCAAAGCCCACCCAACGGCCTGCGTCCTCATCCCACCAGATCAGCTTCTTGCGATCCGACCACGGAGTGCCGTCCGGTTTCGCGGAGCAGCGATTGTACAGGATGCGGGAATTGGTCGGCCATGCGTAGCGGTAATCGAGGAACATGGATCCGTTGTTGATATCGCCCGGTTCCACGCGGCGCATGAGATTTTCCCCGTCAGGGCCGAGGATACCCGAAAGCAAGCGACAACCGCAGATGGTGCTGCCGTCATCTTTGAGGGTGCCGGCTCCTTGGCAAAGCTCGCCGGTCTTGAGGTTGTAGCCGTTCATCTCGCGAACGACCTTATACATGTCAGGTTCACCGGGAACCTCGTCAAGGCCGAGTTCCTTTTCGGGATCGGTGGGACCATCGCTCGTGTAATCCCAGGTGAGAGCTCTCATACCGTCGTCTCGACTGAGATTGGTGCCGGCCGCGAATTCCTTGAATTTAAGGCCTAATTGATAGACCCACCAGGCGTCCGATCGACATGAGTCCGGAGCTTCCTTGATGCGATCATGCCACTGGAGGAGACGTTCAGTGTTAGTGGCCGATCCATCCTTCTCAAGACTTGTGCAAGCGGGGAGATAAAACACCTCTGTCATGCATTCTTCGGGAGCCTCTTTCATGGTGGGATCGGCATACCAGACCGATGCCGTTTCGTTCTCGAAGAGGTCGCAGACCACAAGCCATTTCAGCTTGCGGATGGAATCACGACTCCATCCGGTGTTGGGATTTGACCCGGCGATGTTTTGCCCGAAAACCAGAAGACCTTCCACCTCTTCGCGCATCATGCGCTCAACGGTAGCGGTAAAGGAGTGGTTGCCGTCAAGCTTGGGGAGCCACTGGTAGCCGTATTCGTTTTCGGCGGTGGCTGCATCGCCATACCAGGCCTTAAGCAGGCTGACCATGTAGTTGGGAAGTGATGCCCAAGCGCCGCGTTCAGTCTCAAGTTTCCACATGCCGTCTTGTTTGTCACGGGCGCTGCCATAGGCATGACCGTTTTTGAGATAGTCGGCCAAGGTGGCGTTGCCCTCGTTGGCTTCAGGTTGCGGAATGTAGTTAGGCAGTTGGTTGAAGAGAGTCGGCACGTCGGTGGCGCCCTGGACATTTGAGTGTCCGCGGAGGGCTAAGATGCCGCCGCCGGGGCGACCAATATTGCCAAGTAGGAGTTGAAGAATAGCCGCGGTGCGGATGATCTGAGTGCCACTGCTGTGCTGAGTAAATCCGGTGGCATAGCAAAATGCGGTGGTACGATCCGGGCCGGAGTTCTGGCCCATGAGCTCGGCCACCTTGATGACGTCAGCGGGACGGCATCCGCAGATTTCCGCCACTACCTCAGGGGTGTAATAGCTCATCTGCTTCTTCAGGAGCTGGAAGACGCAGTGGGGATCCTGCAAGGTCATATCCACCTTCGGCGCTCCGCGGGAGCCGTCGGGATTGATCTCATATTGGTAATCCCAGGAGTCGGGTTCCTTGGAATAGGAGTGGGTCTCCTCGTCCCAGCCATTGAATAGACCTGTGACATCATCGAAATGGAAGCGGGGGTCGATGAGCGTGGCCGCATTCGTGTAGTTGAGCACGTAGTCTTTAAACCACAGATCATGCTCGATGATGTAGTTGATCAGGCCACCAAGGAAGGCGATATCGGTGCCAGAGCGAGAGTGGACGTGGTGGTCGCAGGCGGCGCTGGTGCGCGTGTAGCGAGGATCCACATGAATGGTGATCGCTCCGCGGCGCTTAGCCTCCATAGGCCAATAGAAGGCCACCGGATGGGCTTCGGCCATATTGGAGCCCATGATTAGGATGCAGTCGCTGTTCACCAGGTCCCGCGGGGGATTGGTGCAGGCGCCAAAGCCGAAGGTCGGCGCTAGGGCTGTGACGGTGGTGGAGTGGCAATACCGGGCCGAGTTTTCCACCGGTAGGATGCCGAGTCCGCCAGAGAACAGCTTGCGAAATAGGTAGCACTCTTCGTTGTCATTGGCGGAACCGCCGATAAAAGACACATTGGCCACATTGTTGACCAAAAGACCGTCATCGTTTTTCTCGACGAAGCCGCGATTGCGCGAGTCCCAGACCCGCTTTGCCACTTCTTCGACGATCCAGTCTAAGCTGACCTCTTCCCAGTGATCAGAGCCGGGAGCTCGATACATGGGCTTTGTGAAGCGGTAGGGATTTTCGTTCAGAGCGAAAGTCGAAGCACCCTTTGGGCACTGGCGACCTTCGTTAACCGGGCTTCGAGGATCGCCCTCGACGTCGATCAGTTGCTTATCTTTAAAGAAGGCTAGTTGCGAACAACCTACGGCGCAATACTGACAAAGCGTATTGCCGTGCTTAGCTCCTCTTAAGCGCGTGGATTTAAATTCCGTCCTTGGGCTGAGAACATCTTTGAGATTCGCCATGGCCTACCTCTGTCCCTACCTCTTGTCTGTTCGCTGGCACTGGGCTGGCATGAACAAAACTTTTTGCTCCCCAACTCTGTTTCAGAGCTGCTCAAAAGCTCCGTTAGATTATTCCAGTGCGATGCTAAAAGGATAAGCGAATTACTCAAATTCTCCTTTAAAAGCCGCAAGCGTTGGTTAAAAGTTACCTTCCAGCGTCACTTATGTGCCGAAACGGTCATTCAAGAACTCTTGTTTTACACTAACGATGCTCAAAGATCCTGATTGGGGAAGAGAACAAATGCTTTAGAGAGCAGATGCATCCAGCGATTCTGTTTGGATAGCAGACCTAATTAGGAAAGAGAGCAGACAAGATTATCCGTACGAGCGGGAAGCGAGTTGCCCCATGACTGAAACTAAGACTGGCAAGAAAAAGGTAGCGATCGTCGGGGCTGGCACTGCTGGACTGGAAGCGGCGAAGGTCGCAGCTGAGCGCGGCTTTGATGTCGTGGTGTATGAGAAGTCTGACCGTATCGGCGGTCAAGTCAATCTCGCCTCGGTTCCTCCTCGCAAATCCGAACTGATGCGTCGCATTACCACCTATGGAGAAGAGCTTCCTAAGCTGGGGGTTCGTATTGAACTCAACCATCCCGCGCAGATCGATGAGCTTAATCAGGCTGATGCGGTCATCATCGCTACCGGCTCAAAAAATACGATCATTCCCGTTCCCGGCCATGATGGGCCAAATGTGGTCTCGGCGTGGGACCTTCTGGACGGCAAAAAGACCGTTAAGGGATCGGTGGTGGTAATTGGTGGCGGGCTTGTCGGTGTGGAGACAGCTGAGTATTTGTTGGAAAAAGGCTGTTCGGTTGCCGTGGTCGAGATGATGGATCAGATAGCTCCAAGCCTCGATCCGAAGTTGCGTCCCTATATTCTCAAGCAGTTCGAGGAAAGCGACGTCAAACAATACGTTCACACTCGTTTGAGCTCCATTGACGCGAAAGGTGTTCACGCCGTAGACACCCAAACGAATGCTGAGATCTATCTTCCCTGTGATTACGTGGTGATGGCGGTGGGATCAACGCCGACGCCTTTGGATGTCACCGGCATCAAGGTACCGGTGAGCTATGCGGGTGATTGCGCACCAGATCGTACCCATAGCATCGCCGAAGCGATGGTCAGTGGTGCGAAAGCGGCCAAAGCCCTCGATCTCTGATCTTGCATTGGTAACAAGGATGAGCATATTAACGAGGACAAGCATATGACGACACTTCGGTGGTCCATACGAGTTCAGGAACAGGCTCATGGTCAGGGGCAGACTCATGGGGAGGACCCCAAAGCTTCGGATAAGATTGAGAGGTCCGAGAGGTTCGAGAGGCCAGAGAGGCCCGGGAAGTCCGGTAAAGTTGAGAGGTCTGAGAAGTCTGATAAGCTTGATAAGACCGAGAAGCATGAGAAGCTTGAGATCCATACGCTTCGCGGCACCGTCGATATCCCATCGGAGGGTGGCAAACTTCTTCTGAACGTCGATTTGCCCAAAGGCTCGCTTCGTAGCGTGAAGGCCCAGGTAAATTGGACCATCGACGGCGACGAAGAGGTCTTCATGAACGGTTATCAGTCATGGAGCTACTGTCCAGAGTATGGTAAATACCAAAAGATCAAAGGCGTTAACGGCGTTCCTCGGTATCTGCAGGACAAGTATCATTTCGATCGCTTCGGAGATTTTCATTTCGGGCTTGACCCTAATCGCTGGGGCGTTAATCATGGCTTTTCCTACTGCTATTTCCGCCTAGGCTCCCATTTTCGTCTGATAGCTTCTCTTGACGAGGCGCCTGGCTACACGCTTTTCCGCTATGACAGCATCCGTGGAAAACTGACCATTTCCCGCGATTGCCGCGGACTAGATTGCGGCGGTTCCTATCCAGCACTCGAGCTCTTTTTCGCTGAGGGCGAGGAGCAGGAGGTCTTCGACCAATGGTTTGAGGCCTTAGGGATTCCCAAGCCCCGGGCAAAGAGGATCAAGGGTTATACCAGCTGGTATAACCTTTTCGAGGACATCTCAGAACTGAGCATCCGCGCCGATCTGGATGGCTGCGCCCAGTTTTTGGATCCGGGTGATCTCTTCCAGATCGATGATGGCTGGGAAGCCGAAGTGGGGGATTGGCTTGAGCCCGATTGGCGTAAGTTCCCGAGCGGTATGAAAGCACTTGCCGATGCCATTCATCAGAAGGGATTCATGGCGGGCATTTGGCTTGCTCCCTTTGTTTGCGATAGAACATCGAATCTTTATCAAGAACATCCCGATTGGCTATTGCGAGTGAACGGCGAACCTTGGAATTGTGGCGGCAAGGAGTCGCACTTTTATTCCCTTGATGTGGAAAACCCTGAGGTTAAAGACTATCTCAGCCAGGTGTTTGACAAGGTCTTTAACCAGTGGGGATACGATCTTGTGAAACTTGACTATCTCTTTGGCGTGGCTCCGGTTGGAGGCTCTGATCGAAGTCGGGCGGCAAGGATGATAGATGCCCTCGATTTCGTGCGAGAGCTTTGTGGCGATAAGCTGATTCTGGCTTGCGGTGTGCCCCTGATGCCGGCTTTTGGCCGGGTGGATTACTGCCGTGTGGGCTGCGATGTGAGCTTGGACTGGGAAGATAAATGGTATCTCCGCCATTTGCACCGAGAGCGCACCTCAACGAGGCTTTCCGTGGGCAACACCATCTTCCGACGTCAGCTTGATGGCAGAGCGTTCCTCAACGATCCCGACGTTATCTTTCTTCGTGAGGAAAACATCGCTCTCACCCATGAGCAGCGGGCACGACTTGCCATGATCGACGCTCTTCTCGGCAGCGTGCTTTTGACCTCCGATGAAACCGGAAAATACAACTTCGCTCAAAGAGATCGCTTCCGTGCTTTAGCCCTGTTGCAGCAGGCTGAAGATGTGCGCGTCGTGGACGATCCGCGCAAGGGCGGTCTACTCATCCGCTATAAGATGGATGGTGCGGAGCAGTACCTCACCATCCCTAAAGCGTGGTATCAATAAACGCCAAAATCTGTTCGTACCAATAAACAGTATCAATAAGGGTTGCGTACCAATAAACGGTATCAATAAGGATTAGAGAGCTAGGATCTCTACCGACTTCACCTCGTCGCCTTGGCCGAAAGTAACCTGTATGACGGATCCAACGGACAGTTGCTTAGCGATGGACTCATAGATCTCAATCTCAAAGGGCTGCGCGTCGGATGCGGTAAAGGTTCCACCCATTGGCATCTGGGCAGGTCCGGGTGCCATTTGCAAGGTGGGCGATTCGCCAGATTGCTGTACGGGACCTGGAGCTGTCTGCTGGGTCGATTGAGTGCCTTGCTCGGTGGAAGTCGCTTCGGCTATCTGAGCAGGGCCTGTCATGTTGACTCGATCGGGAGGGGGTGCCACCTGGCCCGACTGCCCATTTCCAGGCGCTCCGTTGCCGCCAGCATCGTTGCCAGGCGCTCCATTGCCACCAGCACCATTACCGCCAGCACCGCCGGGAAATCCTGCGAATCCGGTAGATCCAGTCAAGGAAGCGGTGGCCTCGGTGACCACGCCACCTTCAACGGTGGCCTCCTCGGTGAAGCCAACGCTGTCAACGTTGCTATTGACCTTGTTCTCGTCGACATTCAGCGTTCCGCCTACGTGTACGCTGTAGGTAGTGCCATCGACCATCTCCGTGGAGCTCGCGAGAATCATCTGGTAGGACTTGGGAACGGTGAAGGAGATGAGCACATTGCCCTCGCTATCGCTAACAGCAACGTTCTGATCGGCTTGGCCGGACACCGAAGCCATGAGGTAGGGCTGGTTGGCGGTGCTAAAGTCTTGGGCCATTCCCGACGATCCAGCGAACAGCACGGAACCTCCGTTGAGCAAGGCTCCATTATCGTAATCGAGTGCGGAATTATCGCCGGAGGTGGATCCGCTCACCAAAACGACGCCGCCTTCAATTTGGATGGAGCCATTCGAATCCAGGCCGTCGCCACCCGCATTGACTATGATGAAAGGTTTGCCGGAAGCGATCAGGCAGCTATCCATCGTGGAGTAGCCTTCGGGCTCCGCAACGTCGTAGGCCTCGGGTTCGGCGGCGTTGATGCCATCATCGTCGGAGACGATAGAGGCGCTACCGCTTCTCAGATAGAGCTTTTCGGCCTCAAGACCTTCTTGAGAACCCAAGATGTCGACTTCGCCGCCCTCAAGCACGAAGACCTGATCGGCGTGGATGCCATCATCGCCCGCCGTAAGCGTCATTCCTCCGGCGGCGCAGCAGATGTCGCCAAAGGAGAAGAGACAATCATTGCCGGCCGAGATATCGAAACTTCCACCCTCGATACCGATGAAGGTGGTCGCTGAGCAGCCGTTCCCGGCGGCTTCGATGGAGAGGAATCCCTCGCCATCAAGGAAGAGCGATCCTGCAACATCGATGGCGGCAGGAAGATCCTCGGCGTCAACATCTTTGTCGGAGTTCGCGGAATTCGTCGTGCTGGATGTGCTCGAGATGTAGTTTTCGGTGCCGCTTGCGCTGGCGATGGTAAGCAGGGTGGAGGCGCCTGCCGTGATCGCGGGGGCGTCTTTTGTGCTGATGCTCGCATCATTTAGGATGAGAGCCACCACTCCATTTGCGGTCACGTTGATGGGGCCGTTGAAGGTGCCGGTGAGGCTATAGGCTCCGTCTTCGCTGATGGTGAGGCTGCTACCAGCACTGCCGCTACCGTTGCCGCTGCCGCCAGTACTCGAGAAGCTCGCGCCGTCACCATTAATGGCGACATCGGTTCCGCTGACCTCGATAGTGGTGGGGAGGTAGTCGCTCGTGAAATCGAACGCGCCCGAGCGCGCTTCAACGTCCACCGTATACACGCTGTCGTTTCCCACCTCAAGGGTGGCAAGATCGATGCCTTCGAAGGTCGATGAGCCTGGCTGACCCGCCACGCCAGTTCCCGCCGTGTATTCGCCAGGTTGCAAGGTGATCTCATCGCTGTCAATGGCGGTGACTTCGCCTACCACGGTGGTGTTGCTGTAAGGGAAGCTTTGGCAGGCGGCCAAGGTTACAAGACCTGCGAGACCTAAACTGAGAGCAAGGCAGCGACCAAGGCGGCGACCAAAGCCCGAACCAAAGCGGCGACCAACGCCAGAACCTAGGTTCGAACCAACACCATGGGTGGGACGAGGGGAAATACGTTTCATGAGAGCCCCTTTCGAGCAGTGCAGCTATGCATTACCGCTAATCACCGCTGATAACTGCTCACTAGTGCTAATAACCGCTATTCAGCATAGCCGTGAAATATGCATTCGGTATAGCCATGAAATGTGCATTCAGTTAAGCCATGAAATATACATCCGTCTACGCGGCAGATTATATGACCATTTACCCCGGTTATTTACCACTTATAGTTTCGCGGCTTAATAATTAAGTAAATTAGTCGAAGATGATCAATTGGCTTATAGGTTCCGTTTTTGGGCTTGAGATCAGGGATTATGGGGTATCGATTCCCTCAAGCAAGCTGTAGGGGAGCAAACAAAAGCGGGATTGTGTGCCATAAAGTTCGTTTTTTTGGAGGAGGGGAAATCTATGGCTATGTCCAAGGCGCAGTCCGTTGCTTTCGGCATCGGCGCGATTGGTAAAGACTTTATGTATGCCATCACGGCTACGTTTGTTCTTTACTACTATCAAAACCTATTGGGCATCTCAGCCACCTTCGTAGGCATCATCCTCATGGTGGCGCGTCTGTTTGACGCCTTCAACGACCCGCTGATGGGCGTTGTTGTGGCAAAAACCAATACTCGATGGGGACGTTTCCGTCCCTGGATCTTCAGTGGATCCATCATCAATGCTCTTGTCTGTTTCTTCCTGTTCGCTGTGCCGGATGGAATGGACACGGGCGCCAGCCTCATGGTTTGGTTTGCTGTCGCGTATATCCTGTGGGGCCTTACCTATACCCTGATGGATATTCCGTTCTGGTCTATGGTTCCTGCTTGTACTGATACCCCGAAGGAACGCGAAGACCTCTCCGTCATCGGCCGTACCTGCGCTGGCATCGGTGGCATGGTCATCAACTCGTTTGGCCTTATCATCGCCCAATTCCTCGGCGCTGGTAACCTGCGTCAAGGCTTTACGCTCTTCGCGCTCTGCGTATCTATCGCCTTCGTCGTCTTCGAGATCATCTGCGTCGTCGGCGTTCGCGAGCGTCACGGCGTCGCGATGGAGACCTCGGGCATCGGCGATATGCTGAAGGCTCTGATCCGCAACGACCAAGCTGTGGTCGTCGTGGTGATGATCCTTATCGTCAACGCCTCGGTCTACCTGACCACGAACCTTTTGATCTACTTCTTCCAGTACAACGTGGCTATCGCCAACTGGGAAGTCACCTACTCGCTCTTCACGCTGGTAGGCACCTTGATTCAGATCCTGACGATGAGTGTGCTCTATCCTCTTGGACGCAAGTGGTTCTCCAACCCCACTCTGTTCAAGGCCTCTCTCATCATCTGGATCCTCGGCTTTGGCCTCGTGTTCCTGTATTCCCTCATCGGCTGGGACAAGGAGCCGCTGCTGCTGCTCTTCACCACGCCGCTGATCTATGTCCCCTTTGGTATCACCACGGTTCTGACCACGGTGTTCCTGTCCGGTACCGTCGACTATGGCGAGCTGAAGACCGGCCATCGCGACGAGTCCGTCATCTTCTCGATGCAGACCTTCATCGTCAAGGCTGCCTCGGCTCTGGCCATCTTCATCGTTGGTGTCGGTCTTGACGCCATCGGTCTTGTGACCACCAATGAAGTTATTGAAAATCCCGATCTCGCTGCTCAGGCCGTCTACAACGAATATGGTGAGGTTGATATGCTCACCGGTGGCGTAGACACCATTCCTGGCAGCAATGCTGACAATTCTCTGTCCGCTGATAGCTATGATGGTTACATCGTTGTCTACTCAAGCGAGCAGGCTATCAACGAAGGTGCCGATCCGGTAACGGTCATCCAAGCTCCTGGTACGCGATTCGCCCTGGTCTTTATCATGACCATTATTCCGATCATTGGTATCACCATCGGTTTGCTCTTCTTCACGAAGAAGTACAAGCTGACCGATGAAATCATGGAGCTCAATGCTCAGAAGGTGCTTGAAAACCGCATCATGAACACCCAGAAATTCGCCGAGACCGGCGAGGCTCCGAAGGGTGTTTCCATCAGCTTCAACGACGACGGTACGCTTCCGTCCGCCGAGCAAGCTGAAGTACTGGCCAAGCGCGATTTGGCTGTGTACATGGGCCAGATCGAGATGATGAGGAAGCGGGCTCTCGACCGCATCGATCCTCTCGATCCTATGGCGGAGGAGCTCAAGGGTTCGATCAACCGCGACTTCGACATGTTGCTTGATCCCGAGCAGAGCTTCACGCCTGAGTTTATCGCCGAGACCCGTGAGCGGGCGCTCGCGACCATCGACCCGAACGATCCGCGGGCTGAGGAGTTGGCGAAGATGATAAACGATGACTTCGATCTTCTCTCGACGCTCAATCCCGGTCGTGTCCAGAAGTATCTGGGGGATGCCGCTGAAAAAACGACGGCAGACGAACAATAAAATAGGACGCTAGCCTGCCCGGGCGTGCCGCAAACGCACCGCGCAAACGCACCGCGTGAGCGCACCGCCCGGGCCCCGACCGAGGGTAAAAGGCTAGCCAAGAGGAGGAAGCCTATGGCTGACATGATCAACACTGCGAGCACGAGTCGCTTTGAAGAAATCCTCGCATCACGAGGAATTAGTCGCCGAGGCTTCCTCCAACTTTGTGCCTCAATCGCCGCCGCCTCGGGTGCCGCCTCGGGCGCTGCCGCGCTCAGCGTGCCGCGCGTGGCGGAGGCGTTGGAGGCCTCGGTGATCGGGGCGGTGGATGGACACCTCTTCCCGGTCATCTGGATGGAGGGAGCTTCGTGCACGGGCTGCACGGAGACCTTCACCCAGCTTGAGGATCCCAATATCGAGACCATCGTGCTCGATATGATCTCCCTTACCTATTCAGACACGCTCTCGGCGGGCGCTGGTTACTCCCTCGAGGAGGCCAAAGACCAGACCATCGCCAATGGCAACTACGTCCTCATCTACGAGGGCGCCGTGGGAACCGCCTTTGATGGCTGGGTCTTGCGGATCGCCGGCAAAACCGGCACCGAGTTGCTGAAGGAAGCGGCCTCAAACGCCCAGGCCATCGTCGCCGCCGGATCCTGCGCGGTGAACGGAGGCTGGATGGCCGCGGAGCCCAACGTCACGGGCGCCATGGGCGTTCAACAGTTCTTGCAGCAAGAGGGCATCGACAAGCCGGTGGTGAACATCCCCAGCTGCCCCGCCAATAATGAATGGGTGCTGTCGGTGCTCGTCGACGTTGTGGTCATGAAGGACATGGAGCTGCTCAAGAAGCGACTCAACCAGTTCAACGAGCCCGGCGACATCTTCAATCAGACTATTCATGAGAATTGCCAACGGCGCGGCCATTTCGAGGCGGGCGAGTTCGTCTACGAGCCTGGCTCCATTGAGGAGAAGCTCGGCTATTGCCTCTACGCCCTTGGCTGCAGAGGTCCGCTCACGCGCTCCATCTGCGGTATCACTCAATATAACAATCACACCAGCTGGTGTGTCAATTCCGGCGGTCCGTGCATCGGCTGCTGCGAGGCGGATCCGCTCAACACTCACGACAACTGGGTGCAGGTGAACACTCCCTTCTTGAAGCGCGATCGTACCCTGCGCATCGGGGGTT
>CANRPV010000029.1 GCA_947632575.1 uncultured Eggerthellaceae bacterium
TGCCAAGGCTTGAGACTATGGCCGTTGCGGTCGGCAGATCGAGAATCCCAAGGTTTGTGCCGGCGAAGATTATTCCGAAGTTGCCGAGCACAGCGCCGGCAAACCAAACGAGGACCGCACCGGTACCCACCAAAAAGCCCACGGCGAGCATCATCGGAGAGTTGTAGATGCCAAAGTTGATTCCGGGAAAGGGAACGGTGGCGATCATGGAGGGGATAACGGCTAACCCGTCACGCAAAAAGGTGTAGAGTCCCGCGAGGCCCATGGCCCCAAAGAGCTTTTTGCCGGTCGAGCCACCGCTGTCCCCTGCTTTCAGGGTTTGAGCGGCAGCCTCACCGATGGGAAATTCCAAAGCCTGTTCTTCTATGAAATGGCGACGCAGCAGAGCCGTGCAGATGAGACCGAGGATAACGCCGCCTAAAGCGATGACGAGCATCTCCAACCAGCCGATCTCATCAGCAAAACCCATCATCCAAGCTCCGGGAATGGTGAAAGCGAGACCACCTGCGACCATGGCACCGGCTGACATGATGGTGTGGGTGACGTTTGCCTCATTGAGCGTAGATTTGCCGCGGCTTAATACCTTGAGGAAGAAAAGCGAGATGATAGCAGCGAAGATGATGGGCCAAGGCAAAGCGCCCATTCGCAGAGCGGTATAGACAGATGCAGCGGTAATCACAGCGCATCCGATACAACCTATGATGACTCCGCGGAGCGTCAGTTGGTTTTTCAAGCCCTTCATCACAAACCTCTGTTTTCGTTTCTCTTACTTTTTGGTCTTACTTATTCGCGATCTTGCTCATTTGTCGTCTTGCTTACCCGTGGTATTACTTATTCGTGGCCTTACTTGTCTTGGTTAGACGTTCCGTTGTTTTTGAACTCGCGTCCAAAACGGATGCTGTTTTCGCCAAAACGATCTTTCAGGTTATCAGTGGCTCGCAAGAGGTTCTCCCTTCGAGCACGGTCTGTGATCATACCACCGTTGCGCGTGTCAATGTTGACTGAGTCCTCAAAAAGACGAGGCTGACTCAACTCCTGGTTGTCGAAGCCCGATAAGCCCACACCCAGTAAACGAACGTTGATTCCTTCTCGCCAAACCGTATCGATCATGGAAAACAGAATCGGGAGATAAAAAAGCTCATCATTGGTGGGTTCGTCGAGGGCCTGTTGGACACTATGGACAGAAAGATCGTCATAGCGAATTTTCAGGTTGAGGGTTCTGCCCTTCAGTCCTTTGGCGCGAGCACGCCGTCCCACTTTCGAGCCGATAGAAGCCAATGCGTCCTCAATGGCTTCGCGGTTTGTGAGATCAGGGGAGAACGTCACCTCATGAGAGATAGATTTCACCTGATCATCAGGATCAACCTTGGAGATCTCCCGGCCGGCGGCTCGATTGCGCATGAGGGCGGCGTTTTTGCCGAACACGTGGCGCAAGGAGTCTTCGCTCGCGGAAGAGAGCTCGCCGAGCGTCTTAATACCCATGTTATGTAAAGCTGCTTCCGCGGATGCTCCGATTCCCGAGAGCGTTCGGATGGGAAGGGGACTCATGAACGCTTGCTCTCCTCCGGGATAAACCACCGTCAGTCCACGAGGCTTATCCATATCGGATGCGATTTTAGACACTGATTTGCTGGTGGAAAGGCCGATGGAGCAGGTGACCCCGATTTCCTCTACGCGCCTTTGGATGCGGCGTGCCACCTGGATGGGGTGTTCGGTATTGATGCGCGTGGGACTGATATCTAAAAAGGCCTCATCGATGCTTACCTGTTGAACGTGGGGCGTTTCGTCGAAAAAGATCGCCATGATCTGTTTGGAGACCTCTTTGTAGCGGCCATGTCGCACGGGAGCCCAGATCGCATCGGGACAGAGGCGTTTGGCGGTGATGGATGGCATGGCGCTTCTTACCCCATAGGCTCGCGCTTCGTAGGAGCAGGTAGATACGACACCGTGACGATCCGCATCGCCGCCGACAATGAGGGGTTTTCCGCGCCATTCGGGATGGTCGAGCATTTCCACCGATGCGAAAAACGCATCAAGGTCTACCAGAAGGATGGCAGGACCTCTCCAGGCTGGCAGGTCTGCAAATATCTCGTCGTTGGAGCTAGGGGAAGTCACAATCTAACGTTGTTCGGCCATGCAGAAGATCGCCATAGTGCCAGGACCGGAGTGTGAGCCGATGACGGGATCGAGCGGCACGATGAGGATGTCCTTGACGCCTAACTCTTGACGTAGTTGTTCGGCGACATATTCGGCATCATCGAGGCAGTCGGCATGGGTGAGGAAAAACTGCTGTTCAGAAACCGGTTGAATGGCTGTTTGCTTCACATGCTCGACAAGCGCGTTGAGGGACTTCTTCCGGCCGCGAACCTTCTCCAAAGGAATCAAGTGGCCCTCATCGTCCACATGAAGCACCGGTTTGATGTTGAGCAGCGATCCGGCCCAGGCGCTGGTACGTGAGACGCGTCCGCCCCTAAAGAGGTAAATCAGATCGTCTACGGTAAACCAATGGGCGAGATGGAGACGGTTAAACTCGACCCAATCTCGAACCTCTTCGATCGATGAGCCCTCCTCAGCCATGCGTGCGGCATACCAGACAAGCAAGCCTTCTCCGGCTGCGGCGGCCAAGGTGTCCACATGTTCGATCTTTCTGTTGGGATATTCGGCCTTCAGGTTATCTAACAGAGCGGCGATAGCCTCATAGGTGCCGCTGAGGCCACTCGAAAAACCAAGGTAGAGAATATCCTCGCCACCTGAGAGGATAGAGCGGAACAGCTCTTCGGCGTCTGCGAGACTTGGCAACGAGGTGGTGATGCTTTTTCCCTCTCGCATCATCTTGTAAAACTGAATCATGTCAGTTTTTTCGCCCTTGAGATAGCTCTGATAGGTCTTACCCTCGATGTTGAAACGTAGGGGGAGAATATGAAGCCCAAACTCGTCGATCATTTCCGAGGGAAGGTTGCAGCAGGAATCGGTGACCATGGCAAAGTTCATGCAAAACTCCTTACATACTCCGGAGAGGCGTCATGGGCATTCGGAGAAACACCTCGGTTACTCAAACGGTCATAATTGTACAAGATGTCCCTCAACTTCAGGTGACCACATGATAATTTGGCTGATTTGACTTCGAAATTGGCTAATTAGCCAGGTGTGGCCTATACTGACAACCTGGTAAACATTCGCCATTAAACTGATCCCTACTTGGCAGAAAGGCTGATCGCTTCGTGGCTAACAACTACAAAGACACTATGAACCTGCCCCAAACCGATTTTTCGATGAGGGCGAACCTTCCGGAAAACGAGCCCAAACGGCTTAAGAAATGGGAAGAGGAAGACATTTACGCTGCGGTTTTGGAGAAGAACCGCAATGGTAAGCCCTTTGTGCTCCATGACGGCCCGCCCTATGCCAACGGCCCCATTCACATCGGTCATGCCTTCAATAAGATATTGAAGGATTTCGTTTTGAAAACCCATGCTCAGCGTGGTTATTACACGCCGTTTATCCCCGGTTGGGACTGCCATGGTCAACCCATCGAGCACATGGTCGAGATCAATCTTGGGCCTGAGAAGATGGCGGCCATCGATCAGCCGACGCTTCGATCCCTCTGCCGCGACTGGGCGACTCGTTTCGTGGATGTGCAGCGCGAGGGCTTTAAGCGACTTGGTGTCAATGCTGACTGGGATCATCCATATCTCACCTACACGCCGGACTATGAGGCCGGAAACGTCGAGATCTTCAAGACCATGTATTTGAAGGGCAATGTCTATCGTGGACGCAAGCCGATACATTGGTGCAAGCATTGCCATACCGCGCTTGCTGAGGCTGAGATCGAGTACGGCGATGAGGTTTCACCCTCAATCTTTGTGAAGTTCAAGCTTGATTCCATTCCTGGTGTCTTTGAGGCTGCTGGCGCGGCTGATCCCGCCTATATTCTCATCTGGACTACGACGCCTTGGACTCTGCCGGCCAATACGGCGGTCAGCCTGGCGCCCGATGCCGAATACGTGATGGTGATCGCCAACGGGGATCAGATGATCATGGCGCGCGAATTGGTCGATTCTGTGGCCTCCATTGCCGGTTGGAATGATTATTCGCTGCTCAGCGACCAAGATGGAAACGTCGTATCCGTTTTGGGCAAGCAGCTTTTCGGTCTTACCTACACCTGTCCGGTACGCCAAGATCTCAAGGGCTTGGTCATCTACGGCGATCATGTCACTTTGGATACTGGTACCGGCGCCGTTCATACCGCTCCTGGTCATGGTCAAGAGGACTACCTGGTGGGTTTGGAATTCGACATCCCGACGCTCATGCCCGTGGATGACAACGGTTGTCTGACCGATGAGGCTGGCCAGTTTGCGGGACTTGACGTTGACGAGTCGAACCCGATCATCATCGAATGGCTGAAAGAACAGGGAACGCTTGTCGCCGAGCAAAAGATCGAGCACTCCTATCCCCATTGTTGGCGCTGCCATGAGCCGGTCATCTTCCGTGCCACCGATCAGTGGTTTGTGGCCATGGATGCCAACTCGCTGCGCGAAAATGCGTTGAGAGCCATCAATTCCGAGGTCGAATGGATTCCCGCGTGGGCGAAAAATCGCATCGGCGCCATGGTTGCCGACCGTCCTGACTGGTGTATCTCCCGTCAGCGTTCCTGGGGCGTTCCTATTCCGGTCTTTAAGTGCGCGAAATGCGGTTCGACCGTGGCTACCGAGGAGAGCTTCGATGCGGTCATCAAACTCTTTAAGGAAAAGGGTGCCGATGCCTGGTTCACGGAAAAGCCCAGCGAGTACCTGCCAAAGTCGGTTCATTGCGAGCATTGCGGTTCCTCTGAGCTTCTGCCCGAAAAGGACATCTTGGACGTCTGGTGGGAATCTGGCGTATCGCACACAAGTGTGCTGAAGCATCGCGCCGATGAGGGCATGAGGTTCCCCGCCGATATGTATTTGGAGGGCTCCGACCAGCATCGTGGTTGGTTCCAGTCCGCGCTGCTCACATCGGTAGGCGCCTATGAGTGCGCTCCCTATAAATCTGTCATGCACTGCGGCTTTACCGTTGATGAGGAAGGCCGCAAGATGTCGAAGTCCTTGGGCAACGGCATTGACCCGGCGGATGTCATGAAATCCTTCGGTGCCGATGTGTTGCGTCTTTGGGTCTCCAGCGTGGATTACTCTCAAGACGTCAGCATCTCCGATGGTATCTTGAAGCAGATCTCCGATGCCTATCGTCGCTTCCGCAACACCTTCCGCTTCCTGCTCGGCAACCTGGAGGATTTCGGTCCTGAGGATCGGATTCAGGATTGGGATCAGCTGGAGCCGCTTGATCAGTGGATGATGATGAAGACCATTCAGCTGCTCAGCGATGTGGAAGAGTCCTACGATAGCTATCGCTTTAACACGGCTTATCGTGCCCTCTACGATTTCGTCAATGAACTTTCAGCAGTCTATATGGATGTGACGAAGGATCGCCTCTATGCGGAGGCTCCTCATTCCGTGCGTCGTAGGGCTGTACAGACGGTGTTGATGAACATCCTTGATGTTTTGGTGCGAATCATGGCGCCGATTCTCTCCTTTACGACGGACGAGGTTTGGGATCACTATCCGCCCGCCTATCGCAATGCCGAGAATCGACCGATGAGCGTCCAGTTAGCCGGCTGGCCTAAGGCGACGGATTTCGTTCCTGAGGTTCCGAAGGACGCCGAGGAGTCGACGGCGGCGTTTAACGAGCTTATGGTTGTGCGCGAGGCCGTCACCAAGGCCTTGGAGGATGCGCGTAATGCGAAAGTCATCAACAAGAGCCAAGAGGCTGCCGTGAGCATCAAAGTGCCACTTGGCCTTTTGGAGACAACGCAGAGCTTTGATAAGGCGGTATTCGAGGAGCTCTTCATCGTCGCCTCGGTGGACTTTGAGCAAAGCGAGGATGACTCCATCGACGTGACCGTAACGGTCGCCGAGGGTGAGAAATGCCCGCGTTGTTGGAATATTCGTCAGCTCGGCGGCAATGAGCATCATCCGGATGTGTGTAAGCGCTGCGGTGATGTCCTTGATGAGCTGAATGGCACCTCCTGCTCGTAAGCGGTCATCTGCTCCTGGAATTCTGAGAATTAAAGCGAGCAAGTCATCATGACCGAGGAGAAGCAAGCTAGCGCTTTAGCGGATTCACGGGCTTCAGAAATCGGAGAAGGTCGTGATCAGCGAAAACGGAATGCTCTGATCTTCTGTCTGGTGGCCGTCGTTTGGCTCGTAGTGGATCAAGTGGTCAAAAACATCGTGGCCGCAACGGTCCCCTCGGGAGCTGTTATAGGTCCTTTCGGTGGAATTTTCCAAATTCGCTACGTGCATAACACCGGCGCCGCATGGGGCATGTTTTCTGATGCGACTTTCGTGCTCGGTGTGCTATCGCTTGTGATCTGCGCCGCCTTGGTGTTTTATCTCTTTTGGCTTGATCCCGGAGCTAATCTTGGTGAGGCGATCGGGATTGCTTTGGTGGTAGCCGGAGGGATCGGCAATGCCTTTGATCGCTTTACCTTAGGCTACGTCATCGACTTCATTGAACCGGTGTTTATCGATTTTCCCGTCTTCAACATCGCTGATATAGGTGTGACCTGCGGGTTTGTGATCTTTATCATCTCGCTGCTCGTGGCTCGTCAGAAAAGCGATGAGAAGACTATCCCAAGTGGCGGGCAGAAGAGTGACGAGACTCAATTAGGTCAAGGGGATCAGGCCTTATGAGTCGCTCGGTTTGTCATACGGTAACGAGCCAAGAGGCTGGCAAACGACTTGATCAGGTATGCGGCAGTCCCGAGCTCTACGCTACACGATCGGCGGCAGCCCGAGCCATCGAAGAGGGAAATGTCCTCGTCAATGGCAAGAACCTTTCCAAGAGCTATCTAGTTGCTTTAGGTGACACGATCGTTTGCGCTCTTGAGGATGAGCGTCCTGCTGGCGTGATCAAGGGACAGGCCATTCCACTTGATATTCGCTATGAGGACGATGATTTGATCGTCTTGTCCAAACAAGCAGGTCTGGTTTGCCACCCCTCTCTTGATCATGAGGATATGACGCTGGTAAACGCCTTGGTCTATCGTTATGGTGACGCGGGGCTTTGCCATGTGCAGGGAGATGACGATCGCCCCGGTATCGTCCATCGCTTGGATCGAGACACAAGCGGACTGATGCTCGCGGCTAAAACCGACGAGGCGGGATATCTCCTCATGGACGAGATCAGGATGCGATCGGTGGACCGGCACTACATCGCACTGGTTCATGGGTTGATCGCTCATGACAGCGGAATGATCGATGCGCCTATTGCGCGATCGCTCAACGAGCGCACGCGAATGGCCGTGAGGGAAAGTCCGTCATCTCGTGATGCGGTAACCACCTTCCAGGTGCTGCAGCGTTTTCAGCCGGGTGCTAACGATAACGGCTACACCCTCATCGAGTGCAAGCTGTTCACGGGTCGAACCCATCAGATCAGAGTTCACATGCAATACACCCATCATCCGGTTGTGGGCGATCCGGTCTATGATGCCCATAGTCCAAAGAAAGAGGAAGCTTCCCTGGGTCTTAATCGTCAGTTTCTGCATTCCTATCATCTGGGCTTTACTCATCCGATGACCGATTCAGAGATGACTTTTTCAGATGGTTTACCTCGGGATCTTCAAACAGCTCTTCAAAGCATTGAGCCAAGAGGAAAAGGTCTTAGCGCGAGAGGAGAAGAGGTTATGGCACAACTGCGTCAAGCGCCTGTGCAAAGCGTCGAGCCGCTTGATCCCTTTACCGGTTACTGAAAGAATCGTTGACAATCGCGTTCTCTCTCAGGAAAATGCACCCAAAAATACTTGCTTTATGATGCTTGAAGACGTCAGAGGATGCTCAAGGATGCTTAAAGATGTTCGATGATGTTTAAAGATGTTTAAGGACGGACACGTTATGGCGACGCAAACGGAAACAAAAAGAGTCCTGCTGGGAGTAACAGGATGTATCGCGGCTTATAAGGCCTGTGAGGTGCTCAGAGGGCTGCAGAAACGCGGAGTCGATGTCGAGGTGGTCATGACTGAAAGTGCCACCCATTTTGTAGGCCCACTTACCTTCAGCGCTTTAAGCGGAAAGCCCGTGCGAAGCGGCTTTTATGACGATCTCAGCGATCCTATTCCACATATTAGCGCGGCGCAGTCCTGCGATCTTTTTCTCATCGCGCCGTGTACGGCTGATACGCTCGCAAAGCTCGCTTTCGGCATGGCAGGAGACTTGTTGTCAGCCACCGCTTTGGCTTGCACAGCGCCTCTGCTGGTAGTTCCCGCCATGAACGTCCATATGTATGAGAATCCCGCAACCCAGCACAACATTCAGATTCTTCGGGATCGTGGCATTGAGATCATGGAAGCCGATAGCGGCTATCTTGCCTGTGGGGAAGAGGGGTCTGGTCGTTTTCCCGAACCTCAACGCGTCGTTGATCGCGCCCTTGAGATCCTCGGTCTCTAGGTATAGAGGTATAGAGACATAGAGACGTAGAGATGTCGAGGCAAATTCTTTGAAAGACCTTCTCGGTATAAAGGTACTTATCACCGCTGGTCCCACGCGTGAGCCCATCGATGCGGTACGCTATCTTTCGAATTATTCAAGTGGAAAGATGGGCTATGCCCTGGCGAGCGTGGCGGCTCAGCGTGGTGCTGAGGTGGTGCTCATATCCGGACCCGTGGCTCTAGATCCCCCACAGGGTATAAAGTTGATTTCGGTGGTGACCGCGCGCGATATGCTTAAAGCCGTCGAGGAGAATTTTTCTGAGGTGGATATCGCTCTCTGCTCAGCAGCGGTAGCAGATTATCGGCCTTTGCAGACAAGCGATCGCAAGCTGAAAAAAGAGAGCGATAGGGAGGCGCTCACCACGATCACTCTTGTCGAGAATCCCGATATTTTAGCGACCATCGGTGCTCAAAAGGTAGGAGGCCAGCTGGTTATAGGTTTTGCTGCCGAGACGGAAGATCTCATTGAAAACGCTCAGAAGAAGCTTAGAGCCAAGCATGCGGATTTGATCGTCGCCAATGAGGTGGGCCAGGGAAAGGCTTTTGGTACCGATGACGATGAGGTAGTCCTGGTGAGTCAAAACGATATCAGCCGTTTGCCAAAGCTGCCTAAGATGAAAGTTGCTGAAGCTATATTTGACAAAGCCATGCAGCTGAGATCTTCTCTCAATTGATTTAAATCCCCACGTGAAAAAAGTCCATTTGACCGAATGATCACTCCTATCTATGAGCTGATCACTATAATTTGTCTGGTTGTGAGGGTTTCATACTCAATCTCTCTTGAGCATGAAACGGCATGAGGTTTTTAGACTGATCAGTCTTGTCGTAAACGAATTTGTCGAAGAGGACCGACAAGGAGGAGACCATGGACGACTCTGTATTTATCGTTCCCATTACGTTCGCATCTCATGACGGAAAATCCACCAGCAATGCGAAGCTTTGGACGAGTGCCAAATATGGAACCTTGGATGAGCCGGGTCCGGAAAAGCCTCGGGCGATCATTCAGATTGTCCATGGAATGTCTGAGCACATCGATCGCTATGATCATTATGCGCGCTATCTGGTGGAACATGGCTTTGTGGTATGCGCTGAGGATCATGTGGGTCATGGAGATACCGCTCCCTCGCCGGATGATTTCGGTCATATGCCGGTCTTTGGAGGCAAGAAGGTCCTGCTTGAAGACGTGAACACTCTCCGCCTCATCGTATCCGCCTGCTATCCGGATGTCGATTACGTGATCTACGGTCACTCCATGGGAAGCTTTATCAGCAGAGCCTATATCACTCGCTATGGGGAAGGGCTCTCGGCGGTGGTGCTCTCCGGCAGCGGAAACCCGCCGGTGGCCATGTCTAAGGCGGGACGTGTACTTGCGGTGGCTATAGCAGCCGTGCGAGGCAAGAAGTATCGCAGTGAGCTGCTGAGCAAGCTCACCACGGGCGACTTTGGCGGCGAGGAAGATGAAGGGGGAGATCCAAACGATTGGCTCTCCACTGACAAAGAGGTGCTGAAGACTTATGCCGATGATCCCAAGTCGGGCTTCATCTTCACGACGGGTGGCTATGCCACGTTACTGTCTCTCACCTCTGAGGTGGGTCAGTTGTCTTGGGCGAAAAAGGTCCCGAAAGATCTTCCCATGCTTTTTATCTCCGGTGATGAGGATCCGGTAGGCGAGATGGGTAAAGGCGTGCTCGAAGCTGCTGAGCTCTATCGTAAGGCGGGAGTTAAGACGGTGGATGTGAAGCTTTATGAGGGCAAGCGCCATGAGCTTCATAACGAGGTCAATAAGATCGAAGTCTTTAACGACGTTATCGCCTGGATTGAAGAGCACTTGGATTGATAAGCACCAAGATTGAAAAGCACCAAAAAACGATCGACAAGTCTTAGATGAAAAGGCTTGTCGATCGTTTCATTTAGAGTCGTTGCCGGTACGTGTTGACGTTTATCGTCGCTGCTTTTCTTGGTCGCTGAGCGTCCAGGGCGCTCAGCGACATCTAGCATTTAGGACACTAACGTTCAGAGACACACAGGATTAATTGGTCTCCACGACAGTCTCGTCAACAATATCGTTTTCAACGATTGTTCCTTGGCTTGCGATGCCGGCTAAGGTCCAAAGCGTTTGTCCTGGACGGGTTGCGGCAAGTGCCTGTGCGAAAGCGTTTGCGCCCTCGATCTCGGTATAGGTGAAGGTGACCGTGTTGCCATTTTCATCTTCCGCAGAGATCAGACAACCATCCTCGTCATAGGTAAGAGTCCACCTAAGTACTGTGCCATAGGATGAAATGTCGACAACGCCATCATGGTAATCCATCGCGGCAGCGGTATCGGTTTCGCTTTCGTCACCGATGGTCTGTGAGATCGTGATCAGGTTGATCATGGCCTGATCGTTGTAGGTGTAGATGGTTTCCATTGTAAGGGAAGGGTCATCTTCACCGGTGCCTTCAGTCATGAAAGTTTCAGCGAACTCTAAAATCGCATCACCGGCTTCATTCACCATATACTGAGCCTCGCCCTTGACCGAATTACTGACGGGGTCGGAAATGGTGAAGGGATAGGTGATGGACGTGCCATCGTCATCATTGCTCGTGGTGGGCTCTTCGTAGGTGTAATCGATCGCGACCGCGCCATTGGAAGTGGTCTTACGGGTGGCGAAATAGCCCTTATCGGTATAGGTATAGGTTTCTTCAGTGACCGAATTGACGCTATCAAGGTTGAAGGTGGTAGTGGCAGTGGTCAAATTACCCTGGGCGTCATAGCTGTAGTCCACTTGATATAAAACGTTGTCAGTCTTGTAATCGACCTTCGACAGGAAATGAGCCGGTGCCTCTTTTGCCTCGGTCGACGTGCTAGAGCTTTCGTTTTGCTGGTTCTGGCTTGATTCCGTGGAGCTTTCATTGGACGCACAGGCGCTCAGTCCGATTGAGGCTGTAAGTGCCACCGCAAGGAGCGAGGTACCTAAAAGCCCGGGAATGCGCTTTGCCATAGTTCCTCCTTCTTTATTGCTTCTGTTCTCTAAGACGCAAGACAAGCATTTAGCTTGTTAACAGAATCTTACAATAAAGACGTTATATCTCGGGCAAAGGCTCTCCCAAAGGCCTATGAAGCGTTACGAGAGCTATCCGTTTTGCAAGGACTCATCCATCAGCGCAAGGCACTCTTCGATGGTGATCTCATTGCGGTAGAGCTTGTGCATGGCCTCATTGACGAGTCGAGCGTTATATCCTCTGATCTTAGGCTCAGCAGTAGAGACCCGCTCTTTTTGGGCGACAGATTCCGCCATCTCCAAAACCATCGGGGACTCCACATTAGTGGTTTGGCCCATAAAGACGCTTACCGTTGAAATGCCATCAAAGGCTTCGTTATAGTTTTCGGGCGTCGCACAGAACTCGAGGAACTCTAAAGCGAGCTCCTGCTTGTCGCTTGCGCGATTAACGGTGAACATATTGAGGTTGCCGCCCTCATAGGTACCCTCATCTTCAGTCCCGATGAAGATGGGCATGAGACCGAAATCCTCTTTCGTGTATTTTCCCGCCACGAAGTCGGTGTCAAACCAGGTATCCCAGACAAAGAGCATCGCGGCATCACCTTTGCCCATAGCTGTGCCTAAGCTTTCATAGGGAAGTTCGCTGGTATCTCCGAACCAACCGGCGTCATGAGCGTCCTTAAGCCACTGAACCATAGAAACCACTTCAGGAATATCGCTGTAGACCAGCTCGCCCGAGTTGAGTTTCTCGAGAATTTCAGGGTTATCTGCGACGATGGGATCGAGGCCGAACTGGTAGAGGGAATAGCATCCCTCATCGCCGATAGCGAG
>CANRPV010000030.1 GCA_947632575.1 uncultured Eggerthellaceae bacterium
GATATAGAGCATATCCACAATGATGTTGATGATGATGAAGGATACGGCTACCACCAAGACGACGCCTTGCACGAGCGAGACGTAGTTGGATTGGATGCCGTTGAGTACCGCCATGCCCATGCCTGGTAGGTTGAAGATTACCTCGATAACGACAGCACCGCCGATGAGGTAACCGATGCGCAGGCCTAAGACGGTAACCGGGGTGATAAGCGCATTACGCAACACGTTGCGCGCCACGACGACTCTTTTTGGAATGCCACCACCAAGAGCCGTACGAACGTAATCCTTATCCAGCTCCTCTACCATGGAGGTACGAACCACACGGGTAAGCTGCCCGGTGACCGGTACCGCCAAGGAGAAGGCCGGCAAGAACATGCGAGCCATCCATCCTCCGGGATTGTTCCAAAAATCAGGCAGGTTGCCCGAGGCGGGAAGCCAGTGGAGGTTAACGCTGAACAGGAGGATCAAAAGCACTGCCAACCAGAATGACGGGGTGGCGATGCAAGCGATCGAGAATACGCGGATGACTTGGTCGGGCCATTGGTCACGATACAGGGCGGAAATCACACCGAGGATGACCGCCAGAATTACCGCGATGATAAGGCCCATAAACGTGAGTTGCAGAGTGACGGGAAGGGCTTGGGCCACACGGCCGGCCACAGAGGCGTTGTTGGCGCCATAAGTTCCCAGGTCACCCTGAACGAGATCGGCGATAAAGCGTCCGTATTGGACGAATATCGGGTCGTTCAGTCCTCGGGCTGCGCGGTAGGCTTCGGCTTGAGCGGCCGAGGCGTTTTCGCCGAGAACCGCATAAGCCGGATCGATCGGGGAAAGCGACATGATGAAGAACACCAAGATCGTGACTCCGATCACCATTACGGGAAGCCACAAGATACGATTTCCGATCAATCTCAAAAGATTGTTCACAGAACCCTCCTTTCAGCTACGGGTTTAACCTGCTGTTATGGATTCTGCTGGCGGCGATTCGCCAAAGAGCGAGCGAGCGCGTGTCGCAGATGGGCCTATTGTATATGAAATAGCTCTGGTCAAGCTCAGAACGGAATGAAAAGACCCATTGCGCAGGGCAACGGGTCTTTTCATTCCAATGCACCGAAAAAGGAGCGGTGCAATATGTAATAAAGGTAGAGGCTACTCTCTTAAAACCGAGAGTTAAAACCGAGAGCCTACTCGATAGGGCTGGTAGCGTCCTTCGAGCCCTCAACGCGGCCTTCCAGATACTTCCAGTAGTTCTCGATATCCTCTTTGATCTCCTCAATGATGTGAGCATTCTCAGGCTTGAAGAGATGCTTGAACCTGCCTTGAGGCTTGAGGAACTCCTCGACCGGCTTGAGATCCTTCTCTTTGACCGGGGTGAGGGTCCACTTGCCGTTCTCAACCTCAAACAGAGGCCAGAACTTGGTGTCGACCGCCAGACGGGAGATGAGAAGTGTCTGGTCAGAGGGGAGACGCCAACCGCGGGGGCAAGGAGCCAAGACATTAAGGAAGGCGGGGCCGTCGACCTTAAACGCCTTTTCGGCTTTGGCGACGAGGTCCTTCCAGTGTCCTACCGTGGACTGGCCCACATAGGGAACGCCGTGAGCGGCGATGACCGAGGCCAGGTCCTTGCGCACCTGAATCTTGCCCTGCTGAGCTGCGCCAACCTCGGCGGTGGTGGCCCAAGCGCCCTTCGGGGTAGCCGATGAACGTTGGATACCGGTGTTCATGTAAGCGCCGTTGTCGTAGCAAACATAGACCATGTCATGGCCGCGCTCCATGGCGCCGGAGAGAGACTGCAGACCGATGTCATAGGTGCCGCCGTCGCCGCCGAAGGCCACAAACTTGATCTTCTTATCCGCGGGGATCTTGCCAGCGCGCTTGAGAGCCTTGTAAGCAGCCTCGACACCTGAAACGGTGGCAGCGGCGTTCTCGAAGGCGTTGTGAATGAACGGAACACGCCAAGCGTCGTAAGGATAAATCGTCGTGGAAACTTCGAGGCAGCCAGTCGCGCAACCTACCACCGGTTGAGTGTCCTCAGGAACACCCATGAGGATCTGACGAACCGCAATGGTGGCACCGCAACCGCCGCACATACGATGGCCAGGAGCCAAGCATTCCGGGCGGCTGGCTAGTTCTTTTGCATTTGCCATAATCGCATCAACCTCCCTTATGCCTTAAACGCCCAAGAAGGCGAGGTCACGATCAAGCTCGCCTTTTTCAAGCTTCTCGAAGTTGGAGAACACTTCCAGGATGAGTTCGTTGGTGACGTCTGCACCACCGAGTCCGAAGACGTAGTTCTTGACGGGGATGGAGAGTCCAGCCTCGTAGAGAGCTGCCATCGTATCGACAGCCAAAGGACCATACTGGCCGCCCACGGTATCCGAACGATCCATGACGGCGATAGCCTTGGCGTTCTTGCAAGCGTTTACCAGTTGCTCGGCCGGGAACGGACGATAGACGCGCGGACGAACGACGCCGATCTTGACGCCTTCCTCGCGCATCTGACGAGCCACATGGCGGACGTTGCCAGCGGCGGAACCCAAAACGACGACGACATAGTCGGCGTCTTCTACGCCCCAAGCATCGATAAGCTCATAGGGACGACCGGTGATCTCGGCCCATGCCTTGCCGTACTCTTCGATGATCGGCAGTGCGCCGTGGTTCACCTTGCGGAGAACGGAGCGGTACTTCATATAAGAGGTGCCGTTGGCGAACATACCATGACCCACTGGATTGTCGGTGTCCAGCAAGGGGTAGAGCGGTGTGTATTCGCCGACGAAGTCCTTAACGGTTTGGTCTTCCTCCATCTCGCAGCGCTCCATGGCGTGAGAGGTGATGAAGCCGTCGAGGGTGGTCATAACAGGCAGAAGTACTCGCTTGTCCTCGGCAATGCGGAAGGAGATGACGGTATTGTCATAGGCTTCCTGAGCGGTTTCCGCAAACAGGATGATCCAGCCCGTGTCGCGTGCGCCCATGACGTCAGAGTGATCGCCATGGATGCTGATGGGGGCGGACAGAGCACGGTTAGCGTTAGCCATCACGATAGGAGTGCGCATGCCAGCGGCGATGTGCAGTTCCTCCCACATAAGGGCAAGACCCTGGGAAGCGGTGGCGGTGGCTACGCGGGCACCGGCGGCGGAGGCGCCGATGCAAGCCGAAAGAGCAGAGTGCTCGGATTCCACCGTGACGAACTCGGTGTGCACCTTGCCATTGGCAACGTACTTCGCGTAATTCTCAACGATGGTGGTCTGCGGAGTAATGGGGTAAGCAGCCATAACGTCAGGATCGATTTGACGGATGGCCTCGGCGATCATCTGATTGCCGGTGGCGGAGAAAGCTTTATGGTCGCTCATAGCCTAAGCCTCCTTCGCTTTTTCGATAACAGAGGCGATTTCTTCCTCTTCCTCATGAACGACTTCTTCTTCACGGATGAAATCCAATGCCTTAAAGCGGCATTCGTGGACGCAGACGCCGCAGCCCTTGCAATGGTCGTAGTCGATGCCGACCATCTTGCCGTCTTCTACCTCGATAGAGGAATCCGGGCAAGCCAAGAAGCACATCATGCAGCTGACGCAGTTGTCTTTGAACCACACGGGACGCATGGAACGCCATCCGCCCGTCACATACTGATCAGCTGTGCCGGCGTTGGCTACGAAACCGGTGGGAATTTCTTCCGGTGTCCATTCATCGAATGTGTCGAGTGCGGGCATCTTCATGCAACAGACACCTCCTTATAGGCGCGATCGACGCTTTCCAGGTTAGCGTCGATGACTTCTTGAGCAAACTTCTTGCCAAAGGTATTGATCAGGCGCTCCTTGACAAGATCCAGAGGAACGACGCCGGTCACCTGGGAGAGAGCTCCGACGATAGGAGTGTTGGGGATATCGCGCTTGATGGTGTCCATGGCAATACCCGAAGCATCTACCACGGCAACCTTCGTCGTTGCCGGTACGCCGAGCAGATCACGTACCTCTTCCACTGAAAGCTCAGTGTTGAGGATGAGTGTTCCGTCGTCTTTTAATCCTTCGGTTACATCCACCGTCTCCAGCAAAGTATCGTCAAGGACTACGACGATATCCGGGTTGGTGATCGTGTTGTGGACTTCGATGGGCTCATCGCACACGCGGGTGTAGGCCTTTAGCGGGGCACCGGTGCGCTCAGGGCCGTACTCAGGCATAGCCTGGATGTAGGCTCCTTGCATCAACGCGGTATCCGCTACGAGCTTTGCAGCCGTGACGGCACCTTGACCTGCGCGGGCGTGCCAGCGAATTTCAATCAGCTGGGACATACCTCTCCTCTCCTTGATGCGGCAGACTGAGACCATGACTTGATAGACCTGCCGCGGGCATTGGAATAATCCGAACGGATTCCCTGCTTATAATAACAGTGGAGCACTAATAGGGCGCTAAAACCTTGGATTGTGCAGATTTTTCCGGTCGAAAACTCTCGGAGAAAATCTCTCGGAGGAAAAACTATCGGAAAGATTGTTAAGCGAATAAGTTAAGTGGATGACCGACTCTCAAACAAAAAGCTGTAGATTTTACCGTTAAACCGAAACCTGAGAAAAAATCTTTTATTTGGGTGGTCTTTAAACCATAATAATGCTATATCGCACGTAGTGTACTTCCAATAGCCGTGCGGGAATACGGGGCAGGCGCCCCGAAGACAAAAAGTTGGAGGGAAATATGGAACAAGTGAAGTTGTCCCGTCGTTCTTTCTTGGCGGGAACAGCGGCTACTGGCGCTCTTGCTGCGCTGGCACTGTCCGGTTGCGGTAGCGGAGATAAGCAAGTAGCCGAAAACGAAGGCGAAGCTGCCGATACTGCTGATGCCGGTATCATCACCGCCGCTTTGGCGAATACGTCAACCAACGTAAACCCGGTCGGCTGCAATGGTGGTTCCGCTTTGATGCTGGCTGCCACTTGGCATGTTTTTGAAGGCCTCTATGAGGTCGACCTTCATGACTACTCCGTGTACAACGGCCTTGCCGCTGGCGATCCTGTGAAGGTGGATGACACCACCTGGACTGTCGCCCTTCGCGAAGGCGCCCTGTATTCGGACGGCTCTGAAGTCACTGCCAGCGACGTCGTCAATGCGTTCAATTTGAACCTCGCCGACAGCACCTGCGGCCCCTTCATCGACTTCGTCGACACCGTTGAGGCCACGGATGCCACTACTGTTCAGTTCAACCTGAAATACCCCTTCGACAATCTTCTGAAGACTCGTTTTGCTCTGGTCAAGGTGTTCCCCGAGTCACTGACCGAAGAGCAGCTGACCACGATGCCTATCGGCTCTGGTCCTTGGAAGTATGAGTCTGTCGACGGCAACCCCGGCGGCCAGCTCATCTTTACCCCGAACGAGCACTACAATGGCACCATGCCGGCAACCGCTTCCCGCATGGAATGGTCCGTATTGGTAGATAACGACGCCCGTACCACCGCTATCGTCGACGGTACCGTTCTTGCCATCGCCAATGTGCCTGATGCCAATGCTGAGCTGATCGAGAACGCTGGCGCCACCGTTGATTACATCCCTGGCTTCAACCAGCCGTTCCTGATGTTCAACACCCGCAAGGCTCCGTTCAATGACGTGCGTGTACGTCAAGCCTTCTTCTATGCCATCGACGTAGAGAAGATGATCGCCAACGCACTGAATGGCCATGCTGCTCCGCTGACTGGCTTTATGCCTAACTATGAGCCCTTCACCTCTGCTTATCATAAGGCCTCCACGGTCTATACCTATGATCCGCAGAAGGCTCAGGATCTCTTGGCAGAAGCTGGCGCTCAAGGTTTGAGCTTCACCCTGTGGACCAACACCACCATGGCTGCCATCGCTCCGACCATCATCGAGGACCTCACCGCCGTTGGTCTGAACGTTACCAACCGCCAAGAGGCCATCACTTGGGCTGAGCTGAATCCGCCTTCAGATCCCAGCACCATCCTGCCCTTCGACGTTATGTTGACCGGCGGCGATCCCACCTGCTTCAGCATCGACCCCGACCTGCTGATGACTTGGTGGTATGGTGACAACCTGTGGACCAAGGGTCGTTCTTGCTGGGCTGACACCCCCGAGTGGGCAGAGCTCCAGACGCTGCTGCAGCAGGCTCGTGAGGAGTCCGACGCCTCCAAGCAGCAGGATCTGTGGAACCAGTGCTACGACATCATCGCCGAGAATGTGCCGCTGTATGGCCTGTGCCATCAGCAGCAGGCAACCGGTTACTATGCCGACATGCTGGAGAACTACACTCCGATCGGTACCACCGGTCTTGTGTTCCTGGGCACCACTCCTGTGGCCTAGTTTTTCACAACAGGCAGAACAAGAAGGGAGGCGGTTTTACCGCCTCCCTTTCTTTGTCCCTTTTGTCCTAAAAGCCTATAACTCTCTATTACTCTAACCCTAGCTCTCACTCTATAACTCCCTATAACTCTATAACCCTAACTCGAGGATGCTCTATCTCCCTTAAGACTCCGGGTTGAGGAGCTTTTCCAGCGTGGCAATGCGAGCACAGCAGACGAAAACATCCATGGCTAGGCTGAGCTCCTCGAGAGGTGGCAGGGTAGGGGCGATGCGAATGTTCGAGTTGTAAGGGTCATAACCACCCGGCCAGGTGGCGCCAGCGTTGGTGAAAGTCACACCGGCTTCCTTCGCCCGAAGTACGATGGCGTGAGCCGTACCGGGCAATCCGTTATAGGAAACGAAATAGCCTCCACGCGGCTTAGTCCAGCTTCCAGCGCCGCAAGGACCCAGACCTTCTTCGAGTTTTTCCAGCACCAGCGAAAACTTAGGGCGCAAAATGGCCGCATGACGTGCCATGTGCGCGCGAACCGCATCCTCATCAGGAAGAAAACGGCAATGACGCAACTGATTGAGCTTGTCAAAACCAATGGTCTGAACCGAAAGACGCTTCTTAATATCTAATAGATTGTCCTCACTCGCGGCGAGTGCGGAAATTCCTGCTCCGGGAAACGTTATCTTAGAGGTCGAGGCAAACTTCAGATAGCGGTCAGGATTTCCACAGGCTCGACAGGCCATCCCGATATCTAAAAGTTGATCTTGATTTTCCGGCTCATCATAGAGGTGATGAACGCTGTAGGCGTTATCCCAGAAAATCTTGAAATCACGGGCGGCAGTTTCCATGGATGCGAGACGTCTTACCACCTCATCGCTGTAGGTGATGCCTGAGGGGTTCGAATACTTGGGAACGCACCAGATGCCTTTGACCGCCGGATCCTCGCTGGCCAGTTTCTCCACTTCATTCATGTCGGGCCCCGTCTCAAGCATCGCGACGGGCAGCATTTCGATCCCGAAGGCCTCGGTGACCGCAAAGTGACGGTCATAGCCAGGAACAGGACAGATCCACTTGACCGTATCAAGATCTTTCCAGGGGGTCGATCCCAGAGAGCCAAACGTCATCAGGCGCGCAAGGCTGTCATACATCACCTGGAGGCTGGAGCTTCCGAAAACGATCACATTCTCCGGCTTATCGTCAAGCAGATATGCCATCAGACGCTTCGCTTCGGGAATGCCGTCCAATACCCCGTAGTTGCGGCAATCGGTTCCGTCTTCCGCGATGCAATCCTGTGCGGTTTGCAAGATGCTCAGCATGGGTACGCTGAGATCGAGCTGGGCTTGGGAGGGTTTGCCTCGCGCCATGTTGAGGGAGAGGCCTTGGGCGCGGAATGCCTCGTAACGAGCGTTTTCCTCCGCCAGCGTTCTTTGGAGTTCTTCGTGACTCAACGATTCATAACGAGACACAGATACCCCTTTCTCATTTATATTAGGTTAAGCTTGGCATAAGCTTATAGCCTAAGCGACCAGCTAGAGTATAATGCGTCAGATGCGTACTCACTTCTATCATTTGGGTCGCCTTGAGGGGAAATACACCAACAATCACCGTTGGTCATAGCTTAAAGGAATTCTGAGGGGATTTATGCAAACCGATAACTTTCTCATCGTTTTGGCGATGCTGCTTTACTTCATATTGGTGCTGACCATTGGCTTTATCTACGCCAAGCGGGCCAATTCTTCATCGTCTGAATACTTCCTCGGCGGCCGCAAGGTCGGTCCTTGGTTCACCGCACTTTCAGCAGAGGCATCGGACATGTCCGGCTACCTCTTGATGGGTCTTCCCGGATTGGCCTATTTCACTGGTTTCGCCGATGCGGGCTGGACGGCTATTGGTCTTGCCATCGGCACCTATTTGAATTGGAAGCTGGTCGCTAAGCGTCTGCGTAAGTACACGGTAAAAGCCAACGACTCCATCACGCTGCCGGAGTTTTACAGCAATCGCTTCCATGACGATAAGAACGTGCTTCAGTGCGTCGCCGCTCTGATCATCTTGGTGTTCTTCTGCATCTACACTGGCAGCTGCTTTGTGACGGTAGGCAAGCTTTTCAATACGCTTTTTGGACTTGATTATGCGGCCATGATGGTTTTCGGTGCCATCATCGTGTTCCTCTACACCCTCATCGGCGGCTATCTTTCCGTGGTGGCAACCGACTTCATCCAAGGCTGCTTGATGTTTTTTGCGCTTGCCGTGGTGTTGATTGGGTCTGTGACCGCTGTGGGCGGCGTTGAGAACACGGCCGCCTTCCTCCAAAGCATCCCGGGATTTTTGTCGGGTACCGAAATCGCCACGCCGATTTTGGATGACGCCGGTTTGCAGATCATGCAGAACAACACGCCTTTGTTCGGCGAAGCCTCAGACTATGGCCTGCTCACCATCGTGTCCATGATGGCTTGGGGATTGGGCTACTTCGGTATGCCTCAGGTGCTTGTGCGTTTTATGGGTATTCGCAGTGCCGCCGAGGTGAAGCAATCACGGATCATCGCCGTTACCTGGGTTGTGATCTCCCTGTTCTGCGCCATCGCCATCGGTCTGGTGGGTCGAGCGGTCTTCCCCGTCATGTTTGGCACCCAGTCTACGGCCGAAAATATTTTCATCGTCCTTTCGCAGTTTTTGCTGCCGGCGTTTATGTGTGGCGTCGTTGTCTCGGGTATTTTGGCCGCGTCGATGTCATCTTCTTCCTCGTACTTGCTCATCGCGGGCTCTTCAGTGGCTGAAAACATCTATCGCGCGATCTTTAAGCGCAACGCCACCGACCGTCAGGTGATGATCGTGGCCCGCATCACCCTGACCGCCGTGCTGCTGTTTGGCATCGCTGTTGCCTATGACGAGAACTCCTCTATCTTCTATGTGGTGTCTTATGCCTGGGCAGGTCTTGGTGCGTCGTTTGGTCCTCTGACGCTGTTCTCTCTTTATTGGAGACGTACGACGAAACAGGGCGCGCTTGCGGGAATGATCTCCGGTATGCTCACGGTTATCATTTGGCACAACTTTATTGCGCCTCTCGGTGGCGTCTTCGCTATCTATGAGCTGCTGCCGGCTTTCATCATCTCGGCATTGTTCATATTTGTTGTCTCTAAACTCACTCCCGAGCCCAGCAAAGAGGTGCTCTACGAATTCGATCACTATATGGACGGGGATGACGCCTTCGACGAGGTGCCCCTCGACTATGACGATCAGATCGATTCAGGGCTTGAGGAGACACTTGTCTAACTGTTTACGTCTAACTGAGGCCTTACGCATAACTGTTTACGTCTAGCTAAAGCCTTACGCATAAGACGAGCGTTCCAGTCTTTGTGGACTTCAGGGAACGCTCGTCTTGCTAGGAAATTCGAGAGTTACTTTCTCGCTCCTGTCTAGTTGGCGCGACTTGGGATATCGATCTCTGCCCAATCGAGCACGTGTCCGTAGAGCGCTCTGCGGAACTCGTTGAGGAAATAGCCGGGACGCAGCTCAAGCATGCTATCGAGCGCGAACATATAAAGCGTGTAGAAGTGCGTTTGATCCGGTGGGCGAGGACCCACATAACCCTGAGCGTCGGGAGCGTTTAAGCTGCCGCCAATCATAGGAGACCAGGAGCTATTGGCCCCTTGGACGCAGGGCATCTCACCGGAGAGGCTGGCGTTTTCGGGAATCTGAGCGCAAGGCTCAAAGTTGCAGGCTAACCAATGAATCCAGCAAAAACCTCCAACGGGAATAGCGTCATAGTCGAGAAACGCGAGCGCAAGGCTTTGGGTGCCCTGGGGAATCTCTTCGATGGTGATGGGGAATGACCGGCAGCAATGGCCGTTCACTTGGAATTCCGCTGGGGCGAATTTGCCGAAACGATCGGGCAGCAGGCCATTTTCTAAAGGTACTGAGATTTTCATGAAAGACCTTTCTCTTGGGGATAACGCCATAGAGGCAAACCGAGCCCAAACGCAAACGAAGCTTTGCAGCTTCGTTTTAAGGCCTGTTCAATTGTAGAAGAAAAGCCTACCAGGGTGGCCTTACGATGATCATTCCGGCCTGCATGCCGTCTTGAACGACATTGTTTTGATAGCTGGAGCAATGGATCATCTGGCCGCCGCCGACATAAATGCCGCAGTGAGAGCTGTTGGTGCAGACGTCGCCGATCTGCGGATCGCTCGGCTGAGGCCAATTCATGAATTCGTATGTGGTACCCACGCGACTGTATTCGCCGGTCAGACAATAGGAGACAAAGCCTGAGCAGTCGAAGGCACCGGGAGCACACGAAGCCCACACATAGGTGGCCTTTCCCAGATAGCTGTACGCACGATCGGCCACGGCGTTGCCATAAGCGGCCACATAGGGTGGGGTGGTTCCTTGGAAACTCTGGGCTTGATCCTCAGTCGCCTCAGCGCCAGCTTCAGGAGCTGCTTGGTTGGGCAAATCGAGGGCGCGAGCAGCGGCAGCCGCTGATTCGGCGGCAGCACGAGCGGCTTGCTCCTGCTCGAGAAGCGCGAGAGCCTCACTGCTCAATGAGTTATAAAGAGCCTGCTGTTCATTGACCACCGCTTCGGCGTTGGAGCGCGCGACGGCAGCATCCTGGGCCTTTTGGCGGGCGACGCTTTCTTGCTCTGCGTAGACAGCCTTTTGGTTCTGAACCTCAGTGCGGAGATCCTTACTTTCCTGAACCATGCGAGCATCGTCTTCGTTAATATCATTGAGAAGATCCCAGTTGGAGGCAAACGCCTGGAACGTGGTGGCTCCAAGAAGTAGATCCAAGAAGCTATAGGAGCCGTTTCGATACATACTGCGGGCACGGGATCCCAGCTGATCTTGAATGGCGGAGATGCGCTCCGAGGTCTCATCGATGCGCTTCTGCGCCTCGTCCATCTTCTCTTGAGCCTGGGTTTGTTCGTCTATGGCGGTAAAGTAATCGGCGGATGCGCGGTCTAGTTCCTCTTGATAACCGACCAACGCATTTAAGGCAGCATCAGCTTCGGCCTGCTTCTGGGCGGCAGTGACGCCAAAAGCAGTCAGAGGTGATGCACTCAAAGCCAGCGTCGATACACCTAAAGCCGCTGCTCCACCCAAAAAGGAGCGACGGCTTATGGGACTAGCTGGTTCTATCATCAAGTTCCCCCTTCAGTGCTTGAGTCCACTCAAAAGATCCAAGCTTGAAGTCTTAAAATCGTCAAAAATATTCAAGAAACGTCCAGCATCATACCACTTGTGGGGAAAAGGGGCCAAAGCTCACAAAAAACTTTCAGGAGCGTATACGGCGTTAAGCGGCGCTCCGTAGGAGGCCGCTTAAGAGATACCCAGCAAAACAGGAGATAGAACCAAGAATAAGGCTGGGCGTCAGTAGGTGATAGAGTCTCTCAAGCCTTTTGAGTTTCTTAAGTTCTTAAGTTCTTAAGTTCTTAAGTTCTTAAGTTCCCTAATTCTCTCAAGGTTTAGTAGAAACGCAGTGCGTGGGTAAATCCCGACCAAGACAAGGAGTCGGTATCACGCACATAAGCGCCAAACGTCGGGGCATGTACGTAAGGCGTACCACCGTCGCCGACGGCAATGCCCACATGCCCGCTGCGCCAAAGTACGTCACCAGGCCGCGCTTCCGAGACAGGTCCACGCCAATCCGCCGCGCTGTAGAGAGCGCCGCTGTTATGAGGCAGCGACATGCCAATCTGCCGATAAGACCACACCACGAGACCTGAGCAGTCGAAGGAATCGGGACCTTCGCCACCCCACTCGTAGGGGCATCCAATGCGGGAGAGGGCATAATCCACGACAGAACCATGGGAGGGAACATCGGTCGCCTCAGGGGTAAAACCGGTTCCACCTGATCCGGCGGAGCCATCCTTGGCATTTTGCGCTTGTACTTGGGCGGCAGCAGCGGCGGCAGCTGCGG
>CANRPV010000031.1 GCA_947632575.1 uncultured Eggerthellaceae bacterium
GCAATTCTTTTGTTGACCCCATCGGTCATATATCCAAAAGAGCATCATAGATAACGCTCCCGATAAACAAGTGTCCCATGGCCGCTTGAAATGTTTAGGCGATTGTCTCCCGCCTCAAGTGGGAAGAAGTCGGTCACTTGAATGTCGCTCGGATGATAGTTCCCATTAGCAAGACAGCGCGTGTTGGCCATGTCTATCGTGAGCTTCGTGTCGCTCTTTAAGTTTTGAACGTGGACTTTTTCGGCCGTCTTAAGGTTGGTTAGAAGGAAATCGGACTCGCAGCCTGTAAGTTCGATAATCGGGAAAACCGATTGAGTACCTTCAATCGGGATAAGGTTCTCCCCTGTTGTAAGTGGGACTCGATGCTCCTCTCCGTAGAAGAAGGGGTCATAACAGATAAAGTTGCAGGTGATTACACCTTTAGAACCTTTATTTTCTATTGGTGTGTCACCTACCAGCATCGCGTAGCAGAAGCGATGCTTAAACCACAGCTCTTTAGGCTCCGCCTTTGCGAGAGAGTTATTGTGCTCTAAAAATGAAAAGAAGATATCGACCGGGCATCTGCTCTGGGCGTCTAGGCCTAAAGTCAATGTGATAGAACGAGTCGATATTTTTCGAGACACAAAGAAGCTCCCCGGCTTGCTGGCTATGTCCTGGGTATTCGCTTCGATGGTTGGAAGCGCACTCATGGACACGTCTCTGATTTCGAATATATCAGCGAGGTTTATTCCGTCGTAGGTGATGCTGGAGCAGCCGATGCTGCTTAGATTAAGCAAGGGCATAAGCTAGGCCTCTTTCCCTCTTCTGGTATTCGGAAAAAATGGTGTCTGCGATAGACTGACCAACCGCTACACCTTGAGTCGGGTCGGTGGCGTTCACGTTAATAGTTACATTGAAGTTAACCGAGGAATCTCTTCTCGTTGGTTCGTAGCGGTTTATGTATTTATGCTGCGTGTCCTGGGGATTTAGGCTCATGAGGCCGCTTAAAGTCGCGGATTCCTGGGCTAAAGCCCTCTCCTGGCTCTGCATTCCATAGATGGCGCCTAAGATGTAGTTTTCGCCGACTCCATAGGCTTCCTTGGACGGGGAGTGAATTCCCAGAGCCGCCTTAATCCCCCGCAAGGCGCTCATGCCGATGCTCCATGCAACAGAGAAGAGGTCTACCCCGTTCATGCCTGAACCAAAGCCGCGAGCGAAAGACTCACCGGCTCCATAGGTGGACACGGAGGACAGCCCTCTGTTTCCAGACTGTGCGAGAGCTGCACCCTCTGACTGTGCGCTTGACCTTCCGATAGCTCCAGAAAACTCATTAGCTGCGTCGGTACCGATGCTTCCATAGGCGGATTTGGTAGGCTCAAGGCCGGATTTGGCGGTTTCGTAGAGGTTAGTAGCTGAACTGTTTACGTTTCCTCTTTGACTACTTAAACCGCCAGATAGGTTTGCGCCAGCGTCAGAGCCTACCTGCTGGCTAAAGAGCGGAAGGCCTGCAATCGCGTTATGGATAAGATCTGAAACCTGTCCCATGGCACTGACAGGCTCATTGGAGGAGCCGTTTATACCCTCTTTTAATCCGACGTCTATATCCTCACCAAGGCGGTACATGACCTGCGAGGGTGAGTGCGATTCAAACTTGTCTTTAGCCTTTGCAATGACTTCATCAGAGAGTAGACCGATAGCAGCCCTTGGGAGTTCGGCTCCGCCCTCAATGCCTTGCCTTAAGCCGTCGTCTATGTCGTGACCTAAAGCCTTGGCAGCGGCCTCTACGTCTCCCCCGGCCATCTGTAGAACCATCGCGTCGAGCATGACCTGCTGCTGCTCGGTCGGAAGTCCGCTATTGTTCATGATTCCATCAGCCAAGGCTTGCGGAATCTTTAGACCCTTCTCGGTACAGGCGTTAACGATAGAGGTTAGAGAGCCATCAAACTTGCTCTTTAAGTCATTCAGCTCGTTGGTGGAGATGTCTCCGAAGTCTTCCATGCTGACCTTGCAGGACTCCAGAGCGGCCTCGAAGGTATCGAAGGAACCGGCGCCCTGGCCGATGATGTCGGTTAAGAGTTGAGCGGTCTGTCTATTCGCATCTAATGCGGCTGTTAAGTCTTCTGCGTCCTGTTGCAGTTCGTGATAATGCCTTGAGGCTTCATCAGAGATCAGATACCAGTCACCGAACCACAGACCGAAGCCCTGCTCTGCCGTGGTTAATTCCTCGGTTACACGCTTTAATTCGAGCTCGTTCTGAATCTGCTGTTTGATTGTGTCCTGGTAAAGCTCTCGTGCGGCCTGCTCCCTGGCTTGTTCCTTGTAAGCGTTCGTAAGCTCGACAACGGCTTCTTTCTGCGTATTCAACTCGCCGGTTTGGGCATTCGTGATTCCGATAGCCTCGCCGGTTAGCTCGTTGAAGCCTGAAACGGCGTCTTTAAGTCTTACCTGCTCGTCGGCTGTTAGCTTGCCCTTAAAGCCGAGGTCTTGAATGACACTCGCGTAGTAGTCAATTGTCGCGGCGTTTGTTCCTACCCCTGACCAGGTGTCGCGCATCTTCTGAGCAAGGTCTGCTTGCTTCTGTAGGGTGTCCTGGACAGAGGCTCCATAGTTCCCCGTAGATTCCGAAGCAGCATCCACCGATGGGACAAAGGCCTCGTAGGACTCCCTTGCTGCGTCTACAGCGTTAATCATCCCGTTAGTAGCTTCATCCACTAACTCGGCGTGCTCCTGGTAGGCCTGGAACTGACCCACCAGCTTAACGATTAGATCGACAGCCAAGCCAATAGCGGCCGTTTTAGCCACTGTGCCTATAAGTTTTAAGCCGTTAGCTAAAAGATTGGCTCCAACGCTTGCGCCCTTTGCGCTTGCGCCCAAGGCTTCGGCGCCTGCGGAAGTTCCTGTAAGTGCCGCTGCTGTGGTTCCTGCTGCGCTGTTAGCATTTTTTAAATTGTTAACTGTGATTCCGAGAGCCTGGGCGCCCTTGCTCAAACCTGTTACAAGGTTTCCGACACCCTTTGTGAGTTTTCCGGCCACAGTTAAAACTGGACCGAAAGCAGCAGCAGTCGCCACAAGACCGACAATCATTTGCTGATCTTTTTTGTCAAGATTCGAGAAGGCCTTAGCAGCGTCCCCGATCGAGTCAATAATCGGCTCGGCGGCGTCTACCACGTCAAGCATGGCGTTAACCAGAGGAGTGCCAACGCTCTCTGCTACAGCGGTGACTTTGTTTCTAAGCATGTCAAGGCGCGCGGCCATGCTCTGGTTTCTGTTGTCTACTTCCTTCTGAAGCGCAATGTTCTCAGTCCAGGCATTATTCGCAAGTGATACGGCTTCTCCGTAAAGCTCGGAGTTACCCGCAAGGCGCTTCATGACGTCTGTCTGTCGCAAGGAAGAGATGCCCAACTCGTCGAGCATCAGGCTCATGTTTGAGCCTTCTGTCGTGGCTGCTTCCATGCCAGACAGGACTGCGCCTAAAGCGCCTACAGCGTCCTCTTTCCATGCTTTCGAGAATTGGTCTACGCTCATTTGCGCAGTGTCTGCCCAGACCTCCAGAGCATCATTCTGGCGGGCTACGTCTCTATCGATCTGCGCGATGATCGTAGAGATGGCCGTGCCGCCAGCCTCTGCAGTGATTCCCATCGAGGTTAAAGCAGCTGACACGCCTAAGATGTCTGCTTGCGACATGCCAACCTGATGGCCAGCAGCGGCTACCCTCATGGCCATGGAAGAGATTTCCGATTCTGTTGTGGCCATGTGGTTTCCGAGATCGACAATGGTTGAGGCGTAGTTGCTGACCTCGCCATGGCTCATTTTCGTTATATTTGCGAAATGAGCTAGCTCGGATGCCGCTGTCTCTGCGTCCATGTCAGTCGCAATGTCAAGACCTGAAACGACGCGGGAGAATTCGTCTAATTCATCGATGGTGAAGCCAAGCTGTGCTCCAAGGGCTTCTATGCCAAGAATTTGCGACGCTGGAACTGCGTTAGTCTTAGAGAATTCAATGGCTTTGTCTTTTAGATTCTGGTAGTCATCGGCGGTGCCATCGACTGTTTTTCTCACACCAGTTAAGGCGGTGTCTATGTCAATCGCAGCGGCTCCGCAAGCGGTAGCAGCAGCCACAATGGGAACCGTTAAACCCATGGTCGCGGATTTGCCCACGCTCTCCATGGTCTTCCCGGCGTTGTAGATTTTGCCGCCCATCTCGGCAGCAGCGGAACCGGCCTTTACAAGGCTCCCAGCTATGCCCCCAGCATTGGCGGCAGCGGTGGCTTGCATCTTCTGCAAGTCCTGCTGGGCTTTTTTAATTGCATTTCCGTTATATTCGCCAGAGATGGCGATTGTCAGAGATGCTTTACCCATGATAGGAGTCCAATACTTGGGCTAATGTTTGGTCTATCTGGGCTTTTATTTGATTAATGTTCTCGTTAACCGCGGGAACCATGGCACGCGGTGCGTAAGCTCGCCTGGGGACGCCTACTCGCGAATGCTTAGCCAAACGCGCATTAGCCCTTGGCGTTCCTTTGGAGGAAATTGTCACGGCTCCAATGTGGGCAAACTCTTTAACGCCCGCTGCGGGGTCTGTAGATTTCAACACATAGGAGGCGCCCGCTCTCCGTGATGCAACCGAGAGAGAACCGGCGAAAGTGCCATCATCGGCAATAGAGGAAGCCCTGCGCTTCGCGTCACTTAAAACAGGGTTCGTAGAGGCTGCTTTTAAGCCTTTACGCAGGGCTTTATTCAGTTTTGGGTCGGTCTCCTTTAAGTAACGGAGTAAGTAGTCAAGACCCTTTATCCTGATCGAGAAATTCCCGAAGTTACCGCTTTGACGGTAGATGACGCTGGTGTCCACGCCCGGCTCTCCGAATTCGCTCGTCGCGCGTCCTTTCGCGTCTCTCTTGGAAATCTTCCTTTGGCTGTGTGTACAGAGTTCTAAAGGCCATGTACACGTCGGGGTAGTTTTCGAGAGTGAGGCAGAGTCCGTAGAGGCTCTGCCCCGTCATCTTTGCGAGTTTTGCTATTTCTTCTGAGGCTTCGTCGAAGCTAAAGGGAGTTTCGAGTCGTCCACTCTATCGAGGAAGACCGTCACATCGTTTGCCATTTCTTCAAGTGTCTTCTGAGACAGATCGGTTGAGACTCCGTACTCCTCCAGCTTATTCAGCCTTTTCATGCAGAAATAAGCCCAGAGATAACTCTCGTAAACTTCCCGCAGGTCGCTATCCAAGTTCTGAAGGTGCTTGCCACTCCAAAGCTGGGCTTGCATGTAATCGCCGCCCATAGCCAGGAGCTGTTCGCCCTTCTCGTGTGAGACGCTGTAAATGTCGAGGATTCGCGCGATTCCGTACTTCATTCTTCACTCCTTTTTCTTCATGCCTACTTAGAGGCGGTTACGCTAATAGTTGCTCCCTGATCGTAAGACGCCGTGTCATTGCGAACGATTGCAGTGATGGGGCTTCCATCACGTGAAGCTATGCCGATGTCATCAAACGAGAATTCGATAGTTGCCGCTCCACCCTCTGGGTCTACCTCCGGGAATTCTGCAGTGAAGGGAACCCGTTCAGCGGAGATGATCAGTTCCCAGTTGGCGTTGCGATTGTGGCGGAACTTCCACTCGAATGAGCCATAGACCATGTCCCCTGTCGGCTTGGTTCCCTCGTCCGAGCCGGTGATCATGCGTCTGTAAAGCTTCATGTCCTCAGGCTTCACCGTGACATTGCCGGAAGAGACTAGCTTGCCCTCTTCAACGTCGCCAGGTGTGACCATGCCCGCCAGAGGGTCGGCTGTGCAGGAGTTGGCTAAAGATAGGCTTCCACTTACAACAGGGGCTACAAGAGGCTCATTTGAAGCCGTATCAAGCTTGAAAACTCCGCCAGTCGTTACAAAGTACCCGTCAAAGCATGAGGGGTCGATCTCTCCGGGGAAGGCGTCAAGACCAAGCTCGGCGTCAATTCCTAAAACGGTGACGCCCCAGGACAGAGGATTGTTGCCCTCATACTCAAGTTCCAAGGTGTCGATCTTGCAGCCGTCAACTCGTGTGTATTCTTGACCAATCCGTCCCCAGAATGTCAGATAAGGCAGGATGTCGCCCAGGGTTATGGTGTGTTTAAATTGAGCTTCGCCCTCGTCGTTGGCTTCGGATTTAATGCTTCCCATGACTCCGTATAGATACAGAGGAATTACGTCTCCATAACCATAGGTCTCGAAGTCCACTCCAGGGATGATTGACTCCACGTGAGAGTCTGTACCCGCACGAACGCCACAAGAGACGGGGTCAGAGGCCACAGAGCGGTCGAGCTTGAAGGTTTGCCCGCCGGTCAAGCCATGGACGAATGTGGGTTCTTTGGCGGGTTTGGTCTTAGCCGATTGGATAGCTACACCAATCAAGCCAATGCTGGTGTTAATCGCCATTGCTTTCCTTTCTAATTGCGTTCTTTCTAATTGCGTTGTTAAGTTCAGCGGGACACACCGAGTAAACCGTGCATTGAACCGCCACGGAGGCTGCTGCTTGGTAATACTTCGATGAATCCGTAGCGGTTCCCGCGTTGTCAATCGTTAAAGTTGAGTTATCTACCGTGAAATCAAGCTGCGGGTCAGCTAAAACTGAGTAAATAATCGTGTGTAAATACGTGAGCAATGTGTCAGAGGCGACTCTTAGAGACGAATGCTGGGCAAACGCCCAAACATGCAGAGGGAATGTGATCTCGGCATGGCCAGAGGTTGCCCCTCGGCCTGTCTCTAGGCTGTCTACGATTTCATCTACGGCTACATAAAACGGAGGTTCAGTCTTCGGGAATCCGAAGAAAACTTTGGGAATTTGAATTCCAGGAAAGAGCTGCGAGAATACTTCCTCGCTGAAAACCCTTTGAAGGCGTTCTTGCAACACATTTCTTGCTTCTATAAAGGCTACCATGCGAGATTAAACCCCCTCCCGAATTGCTGGATTACAGCGTTAACTTCAGGAATCGGGGTGAATCCGTCACGCCCTGCTATGGTGAAGTGGATATAACCAGCGTCGGAGCTTTCCCCGGTGGCGCCTATTGGTCTGTTGGAGGGACGCAGCATGTAGGCAGTGAGAGATAAAACGGCCTGCGAGACGGCGGAAGGAATACCGTCAAGGCCGTACTTGTACTCTACCAGCCGGGGAAATTCCAGGGCATGACAGCCAGGCACGCGACAGGCCTGGGAATCACTAATGAGTTGATAGTCCTTTGATAAGAGTTCGTAGACGTCCCCATGGGCGAGGTTTAGAAGTTCTCCATGGCCATAGTCCCTTGTGAAGCCCAAACGCTGAACAAAGCTCCTGTTGGCGTTTTTCTCGAAAATTTCTATAGCCGCTTCTCTCGCACGAAACAGAACCTCGTCGGGGAGCTCCGAAAAGTCATCCTGCTCACTGTAGTTTCTAAGCTGATCTAAAGTGAAATAGATACCAGACACAATTTCTAAGGTTGAAGTAGCCTCTAAAGAGCCTGATTCTCCACGCCATTCGACTGTCACGGAGTTAGGGAACGGGAACTCCGGGGGGACGAAAGACCCCTCCACAACCTCCGGCGCGGTCTGCTCGCCAAAGCGCGGAAGGAGTGTAACCGAACTGATAGGAGAGCTTGAATCAAGCTCCAAAGAGGCTACTTCCCCGTTTGCTAGAGAGATTGTTGTGCCTGGTAGAATCTTCATTTAAACAGCTTCGGAAACCGTGATCTTCTCAGTGCTGCCCTCAATGTCAATAGAGCCGCATTGGAATTTAACCGTGAGCACCACGCCGTCGGTCTTATCGCCATCTACCGTTTCATAGGTTCCCTTAAGGGTCACGGACTCACCGGCGGGAATACTCTCGATAGTGGCAGACTTACCGGACTGGGTGTAACCAGTCCCCTCAGAGAAGGTCACCTTCTCTGAGGTTGCCTTTCCGCCCTTCAATTCATTGGAGCCTGTATTAGTTACAATGGCCTCGACATTTAGGGTGTCTCCTACCTTCACGTCGTCGAGGGCAATGACTTTAACAGCTGCTTTACGAGTTGCCATTTCTAACTCCTTACTTGGAAGCGGTCACTGAAATAGAGGCCATGGAATCATCCTCAGCGGCGATTCCAAGGTCAGGGCAGTAGCAGAATCCTGCTGGCATGTCGACACGAAGCGCGGCGGTAAGCTCTGCCAGCAAGGTATAAGCGTTCTCAATGAATTGCTTATCCACGAGACCGACAGTCACCTCTGCGGTATCCGCGATGTCGAACGAGGCGGCGTAGTTGTAATAGACAAGCGCGGTCTCGGTGCTTTCGACGGTCATGTTGACGTCCTCGACGCAGGTCAGGCCGGCGATATTTCCACCGTTCCCGATATCTGGGAATAGATAACGCCCTACCTGGTCTTTAGACTGGGACAGCTCCTCCAAGGTGTAAGGAGAAAGCGCAACGTAGTTAGGAGCGATGCCGGTGGCTACTCTAACCTTGCGCTTCATGGATGCGAAGGTATCCTTGAGATTCTTACCCTCGACCTTCTTGTGTTTCAGAATGCCTGGCTTGTTGCAGACGCCAACAATGCCGTTTTGGTTGTTCCCGCGCAGCGCATACTCGTCAGCTTTGAGGTCGAGACCCATCATGAGTGAGTTGGCAACAATAGACTCAAGCTCTGAATAGCGGTTTGCGGTCTGACGCTTGATCGGAATCCAGTGGGCAATGACTTCAAGGTGCGCGGTGTCCTCGCCCCATGCAAGGGAAGACTCCGGCTTTTGGCCATCAACCCAGCCAGCTGCCTTGTTGTCGAGAACAGGAGTCGTGAAGTAGTGCTCGTCACCCTCGGCGGTGCCATGCGCAAGCGTGGCCAGAAAGCCGGTCGGAGGTGCCACGGGAGAGGGAAGGTCACGACGATAGATCTGGGGAGTTGGAAGACCGCTAACAGCGTCTTTAATCGGCATGGTAGCCTTAAAGCCCGGCTGAATGCCGTCGAAAACAGCACGATCACCAAACAGATCAGCGCCGATGGTGTGGAGGCGCTGCGCCTTCTGGACGGCGGCGTTTCGTGCTTCCTCTTCCTCGGCGGTTACGCGGGAGATTTCATCGTCGATCTCTCGAAGCTGTCCCTCGACGCGCAAGGCCTCGTCCTTGTTGTCGGTAATAAGCTCATTGACCTTATTGGCGAGTTCTCGCCGTTTTGCCCAGAGTTCTTTAGAGTTCATTTTCTTCCTTTCTGTAAACTCTTCCATCGACAGCGAAGTAACTCGCTTCGTCTAGATTAGTTGGCGCGTGAGATACCAAGGAATCGGGAACGTTCATGTACTCCCTGGCGCTTTCGTCGTCGAGACAAGCAGCCATGCGTTCCTCGGTTTCGATTACTTCTTGACAGAGATTTACTTCCAAGGCTTCGTTGGCGGTGTACCAAGTCTCGGACGCCATGGCCTCTTTGATCTCCTCAAGCGTGAGGAGGCTTCTACGCTCATAGATCGTCGCGATGGATTCATCAATTCCCCGCAGGCGGGAGACGATCTTCTCCAATTCATCAGCATTGCCTTGAACATAAGCAGAGGCGTTGTGAATCATTATCCATGCATACTCGTTCATCTTCACAACGTCGCAGACGCAAGCAATGTAGGAAGCAGCGGAGGCAGCAAGGCCGTCCACATAGGCTGTGGTCTGGCCTTCATACCTCTGAATAGCTGAGCAAATTGCGTAACCTTCGAAGACGTCTCCACCGCCGGAATCAATGTGAATGTCTAAAGGCTTGGGGGACAGATTCTTGAGCGTGTCGATAAAACCTTTTGCAGAATTGCCTTCCCCCCAGAAGTTCTGCCCGATTCTCCCGTACAGATAGACTTCTGCTCGGTCTGTTTGGTCAACGATTCTAAACATCAGCTCTCCTTGTCAGTTGTGTTTGTCTGCATGCCATCGGCTGGCTCGGAATTTCCTAAAACGGTTACAGAGCCGTCCTCCTCTACAATGCCGTAATTAACAGGGACTAAAGGTTTGTCTAAGCCGTCTATGGGATTCATTTCCTCTTTAGCTCGGACTTCATTTCTAGTCATGGCGCCCATGTAAACCATTTCGCGGTAGAACTGGCCACGCGCTTGGACGTCGCCTCGCATGAGCCCGTTGAGATCGAACTTTAGATAGAGGTCTTTCTGTCCCATTGAAATAAGGACAGGCTTAAATGCGCTCTCTATGTCTGTAGCTTCTGGGGCTATGGTGTCGGATGCATAGTCGATTTTGGAAACTTCACTATTCGAATATGTGGCTCGGCTCATGTCGTAGACTTTGGAAGGAGGAACGCACGTAGCCCGGCAAACTTGTTGGAGTACCCAAGCTTGCTGCTCGATGACAGAGGCGTCCTTCATTGATTGCGTGTCGGTGATCCACTTTGCCCCGTAGCCGAAAATTGGAGCTTTTCCGGCGCTGTCTACACCTCTTTTAGCTTCTATTGCTCTCTCAAGGCTATCTTTGACCTCCTGAGAAACCATGCCCTGAGGGATTTCTACGTGACCCAAGTGGTGGTTTCCGTTTTTAAGCATGGAATCGTAGAATTTTTCCAGATCAACGGAAAGACCTACGTCCCTGGCTGCCAATTTCGCCAGCGATTTGCCCCAGATGCCATCTTTAGAGACAGCGGTGCGAATGTTGATGACTTCATCAGCAAAGTATTTCCCGTCAGGTACGTAGTTGTCACCAGAAATTACGTAACGGAGCCTCCTCCCCGCCCTGGCGTGGCGGTTGTAGTCGATCTGCACGCTTCCATTGATCGGCCAGAGAGCCACAGGCTCACCCTGGTGCCACTCTACAAAGACAAACGCATTTCCGAAGGTATCCCGCCGAATAGATAACCAGTGGCGCAAGTCCCGGCCTGTCATGAGGTCATTGGCCTGACCCATGAAAAGCTGAGTTAATGGGTGATCTTGAATCGGGATTCTTTGTTTTTCTTCTCGTTTATAAACCGCGACAGGAAGCGAGCCTAAAGAACGCGCTTTAGTTTGTTCGCAAGCGAGATAAGCGACAGAATAAAGACTTCCCCAGCCCTTTAGCTTAGGGTCTCCCTCTCGCAGGTCGATAATCTGGGGAGGCGTTGTAGTTGTTAGAACGAATTTAGCGAATTTGTTTGCTAACCCGTCAAAGAATTTCCCCATCGGATTCCTTTCTCGATGGGGAAAAGAATAGTTGGCGCGTGAGATCAGAAGACAGGCACGAAGTTCTCCGTGCCCTTCACCTGAGAATCATAGGCAAGCATTGCGATAGATAAGGCTATGGCTGCGTCGATTTTTGATTTTTTATTATCTTTTGAAAAACGTTCACCATAAGCGCCTTTGTCTTCTTTAACACAGTTCGAAAGATGGTTTTTAAGCTTCGGGCAACCTTTTAATTTTAAATGTCCCTCTTTAACAGAGTTGATAACCAATGAGGTAGCCTGGCACATCACAGCATTTGACTGGGCGAAAGAAACAAGCTCTACTCCGAACGTGTCCTTTAGCTGGTTGGCTAAGACAATCATCCTGTTAGGGTCAATTCCCACAATTCGAGGGTGGTAGTTCTGCCAGATGTAAGCTATTAGCTCACCTATTTCCGTGGTGTTGTAATAGCCATTCTCTCCTGGCTCGTCGAATACCCATTCCTTGGTTAGACCATGGACTACGCCACGCGGGCTAATCCTCTCCTGATAGGCGACTATTGCATAACTATCCCCAGAAGTAGCTCCGTCAATACCCAGGGTAAAAGGCTCGTTAAAGTCGAATTCGTTAGAGCCACGGGAACACCTGTCTAGCTGTGAAGATGTAAAGCATGAGGAGGAGTTTTTATTCATTGGAAATCTATTGGCCGCGTATCTCTCAAAGGCTCGCGCTGAAGTTGCGCTATTCCTTTGGTCTTGGATGGATTCCCATGTAACCCAAGGCGCTACCATGAGCTTTTGCCAGGCTTTTTTAGAATTAATTGAATCTTTGTCATCCAATCCGAGCCAGTATAGATAAAGGCCTTTGTCCTTATCCGCACCTTGGAGGGTGTCCCATAGAAAGCCCTCTCGCTGGTCTCCTGCCGTAGTGATGCCTATAGCTAAGGGGTTTTTAAGAACCTTCTGGCCTTTAAGACCTGCGTCCCAAACTTTCGAGTCTCT